>NZ_JAAHHM010000130.1:0-17112 GCF_010692445.1 Moorena sp. SIO3E8
TTTGACCTGGATTTCATACGTGTTCTCTTCCGATCTTGGAATCGGTTACTTTATCCATTACTTAGCACTAAACAACCTCGGTGCTATTCCAGTTTTGGTAAACGGTCGTATGGATCCTGATATTGCTGCTGACTTTATCAGGCGTGTTGGTGCCATTGGTTTATATTCTGATCAGAAGCACCTGGATACTATTAGTGGCTACGTCAAAACTAATGACTCATTAAAGTTTATTGCCACAGATGTCAACAATACAGCTGTTCAGAGCTCAGAGATAGAGCTTCCCCAGTGGTATCCATATTCTCCTACAGATTCTCATCCAATTATGATCTGTCATTCCTCTGGTACTACTGGAAAGCCTAAGCCAGTGATATTTGGGCATCAACAGTTTTTCTTTGGCAAACGAATTCGGCTGCTAAATTTTCCAGCTAGTCAATCCGATAAGTTTTTGTTTGCTTTACCTAGTTCACATTCGGCGGGAATTAGCTACTTTATGACAGTAACCTTACTGGGGTTACCCACTATGGTTTTGTCAGATTTATCTGGGAATAATGCTATTACTCAAGCTGAAGAACTTAAAGCGACTATAGTAGCAGCTTTTCCACAAACCTATGCCGACATGGCTTCCCAGGCTTTAGAAAAAGACCAATTGAGTTCTGTAAAAATGTGGATTAATACAGGAGATGCTGCCCATGAAGCTCATATCAGGACTCTGGTAAATGCTGGGAATTCTAAATCAGTCTTTATTGATGGTTTGGGTGCTTCAGAACTCGGCATGGCTTTGTTTAATAAAGTCTCTAGTCGCCAGACAAGCTTGTATAATCGATATATGGGTAAACCACGCAGTTTTGTAAAAGCTGTAGTATTAGATGAGGAGGGAAATCTACTGCCACCCTATCAGGTAGGTTTCCTCGGTATTAAATCTCCAACTATTACACCAGGCTATTGGAATGATTCTAACCGCACCCTCAAAAGTTATAAACAAGGGTACTGGATTAGTGGGGATTTGGCTTATTATGATCAGGATAATAAATTTTTTCACGTGGATCGTGCGGTTGATGCGATTCAGTGCGCTAGCGGCTTAGTCAATACCTTACCCATCGAAGAATTAATTTTGAAGAACAACTCAGCTGTTGCTGATTGTACAATAATTGGTGTTCCTAAGGAAAAAGGCTTGGATGGTTTGGTAGCTTTTATAAAGCTGAAAGCGCCAGTAAATATTACAGCATCAGCTCTGATTACTGCTATCAATAAGCAACTATTGGATAACAAGTTTGAATCCTTGTATTTCTTAGAAATCGTCAGTAATCTTCCTGTAGGATCAACAGGAAAAGTATTGAAAAGGAAGCTTCGCGAGCAATATCAGGATATCCTAATTTGTGCTGAGCATAACTTAGAGAG
This sequence comes from Moorena sp. SIO3E8, assembly GCF_010692445.1. Lineage (NCBI taxonomy): Bacteria > Bacillati > Cyanobacteriota > Cyanophyceae > Coleofasciculales > Coleofasciculaceae > Moorena > Moorena sp. SIO3E8. The sequence goes on from NZ_JAAHHM010000130.1 coordinate 1,399, forward strand.
TAAAGGGCTTCATGATTTTGCTTATCCACAGCCAACTAAAGTTCCAGTTAGGTCTTAGATTTTTTATACTTCACTGAACATTTTTAACTCAAGTAAACTAGAAGGAGACTAGTCAATGGAAGCGATTAATAAACAGTTGGGACCGGACAAACTATTAGAATTAGGGTTGGCTTTTTCGGCATCTAAGACATTCTTAAGTGCAGTGGAACTGGGAGTATTTACTGAACTGGCTCAGAGTTCTATGACTGCTGCTGAATTGACTGAAAAACTAGGACTTCATCCCCGTAGCGCGCGAGATTTTTTGGATGCACTGGTTGCCTTAAACGTGTTAGACCGTTCTAATCACCGTTACAGTAACACCCCTGAAAGTGATTTGTTTCTTGACCGCTCCAAGCCTTCCTATATCGGTGGTTGTCTAGAAATGTGCAACAGCCGTCTCTATGGATTTTGGGGTTCATTAACAGAAGGGTTACAGAGCGGTCAACCCCAGAATGAAGCCAAAAATGGAGAAGACTTCTTCGGCACCCTTTACAGGGACCCTGCCCGCCTAAAACTCTTTCTGGAAGCAATGTCTGGGGTCAGTATGGGAGTAGCTAAAGCGATCGCTGATAAATTTCCCTGGGAGAAGTTTCAGACCTTTATCGATATCGGTACGGCTCAAGGGCAGTTACCAGTAACCGTTGCCCTAAGTCACGACCATTTACGTGGAGGTGGGTTCGACTTGCCAGTGGTTCGCCCAATTTACGAGGAATATGTTGCTTCCAGAGGACTTAGCCAGCGATTAAACTTTCATGGTGGTGACTTTTTCCAGGATATGCTGCCTAGTGCTGATGTTTTGGTAATGGGACACATCCTGCATGACTGGAATCTAGAAGAAAAGCACCTGTTAATTGCCAAAGCCTACGAAGCACTCCCGACCGGTGGTGCATTGATTGTTTACGACGCACTAATCGACGATGAGCGCTGCCAGAACAAGTTTGGGTTACTGATGAGCCTAAATATGCTGATCGAGACCTTTGGGGGTTTCGACTACACAGGAGCAGACTGCTGTGCTTGGATGGACAAAGTAGGATTCAAAGACACTTACACTAAACCTCTTGTAGGAGCTTACTCAATGGCAGTAGGCATCAAATAATCCAATTACAGGTTAGCAGGCGATCAAGTTAGCAGGTTAGCAGGTTGAAGGTTAGCAGGTTAGCAGGTTAGCAGGTTAGCAGGTTGAAGGTTAGCAGGTTGAAGGTTAGCAGGTTAGCAGGTTGAAGGTTAGCAGGTTGAAGGTTAGCAGGTTTAAGGTTAGCAGGTTACAGGTTATCAGGTTACAGGTTAGAGTTTACAGGTTACCAGGTTAAAGGTTATATTCTGAACCTTCAACCAAACCACCAAACAACCTTCAACCAAACCACCAAACAACCTTCAACCAAACCACCAAACAACCTTCAACCAAACCACCAAACAACCTTCAACCAAACCACCAAACAACCTTCAACCAAAAAACCTTCAACCTTCAACCAAACCACCTTCAACCTTCAACCAAACCACCAAACAACCTTCAACCAAACCACCTTCAACCTTCAACCAAACCACCTTCAACCTTCAACCAAACCACCTTCAACCTTCAACCAAACCACCTTCAACCTTCAACTTAATTATGACCCATATTCTTCACATTGATGCTAGTCCCCGTGGCGATCGCTCTATTTCTCGGCAATTGTCTAATCGGTTTATTCAAACTTGGAAGTCTTTCTATCCAGACGACACCGTCAGCTATCGAGATTTAGGTCATAATCCTGTGCCCCATGTTGATGAAAAGTGGATTGCTGCAGCATTTTGTCCTCCAGAAAAACGCACTACTGAATTAGTAGAGGCAATTAAAGTATCAGATACTTTGGTGGATGAATTTTTAGCAGCCGATCGCTATGTTTTTGGCATTCCCATGTACAACTTCAATGTTCCATCTACCTTCAAAGCATATATCGATCAAATTTTTCGATTTAATCGCACCTTTACCTTTGACGAACCTGGTCAATATCGGGGCTTAGTTCCTAAGGGAAAGAAAATGCTAATTTTTACAGCTCGTGCCGGTACTTTCTCTCCAGGAAGCCCTATTGCTGATTACGATTATCAGGAACCTTTTTTACGGGCTATATTTGGAGTACTTGGCATTACAGATATCACGTTTATTCATGCCGAGAAACTAGATTTAGGGGAAGAAGCCCGTCAGCAATCTTTGGCCAATGCCCGTGCTGAGCTTGAGAAAGCAGTAGGAACGTGGTGATCACGTCAAACGTAAAAAGTCAAGTTTGTAATTTTACAAACCAATTGAGGTATTTAAATGGAAACAAGATTGGAACTAAAGAAAGTTGAACCAGCAGCTTATATAGCCATGAATTCCTTGGAAAATTATGTGAATAAAAGTGGCTTAGATAAAACACTGAGAAAGTTAATAAAAATCCGTGCTTCTCAACTTAATCAATGTGCTTTTTGTATCGATATGCATACAAAAGAAGCCAGAAGTAATGGAGAAACAGAACAACGGATATATGCCCTAAATGCTTGGCAAGAAGCGCCATTTTTTAGCCCAGAAGAGCGAGCTGTATTAGAGCTAACTGAAGCAGTGACGCTGATTTCAGAGAATCAGGTACCGAATTCAGTTTATGAAGAGGTAAGTCGCTATTTTTCGGAAACTGAAATAGCTAAACTTTTGATGGCTATTGTCACGATCAATGGTTGGAATCGTATTGCTATTACTACAAAAATGATTCCAGGTACCTATTAGACGCTGATCAGCTATCAGCTATCAGCTATCAGCTATCAGCTATCAGCTATCAGCTATCAGCTATTAGCTATCAGCTTAAGCGCTACGCGCACGCTACGCGAACAGCTATCAGCTATCAGCTATCAGCTATCAGCTATCAGCTATCAGCTATTAGCTATCAGCTATCAGCAAAAGGCCAAATAAGTTTATTTTAAGCTGACCGCTGACCGCTGACTGCTGACTGCTGACTGCTTACAGAGGCTGTTTGTCAATAAAATGTGCTTTCTTGTTATTCAAATCTAACTAAAGAGGTAGCTTAAACCATGACTAATAGTACAGCATTGAAAACATCAGTTTGTATTTTAGGTTCAGGTCCAGCTGGGATTGTAGTTGGTAATATCCTGCTACAAAATGGAATTGATTGTATCATTGCGGATAGATACAACCGCGAAGAAATATATACGAAGGCGCGGGCCGGTGTGCTGGAAAGCACCACAGTTGACCTACTCAAAAAACATGGTCTAGCGGATACAATTCTCCAAAATGGCTATACCCATGATACCTGTGAATTTCGTTACCCTGATTACAGCGTTGTCTTTGATTACGGAAAGTTAGCTGATGGCGATGTCCATTACATTTATCCCCAAAGCAATCTAAATGACGATCTGATCCAAAGATATCTGGATGCAGGTGGAAAGTTACTGTTACGCCATGAAGGGAAAAAAATTACTCAAACCGATGACGGCGTCATTGTTGAGTGTTACGATAAAGATGGTGACACCACGATCACGATTCATGCTGATTTTGTAGCAGGGTGTGATGGCTATCATGGAATCTCGCGCCAATCAATTCCAGACGGAGCGGTAGACATCTACACAAAACAGCATCCCTACGGCTGGCTGGCAGTTTTAGCTTACGCACCACCTTCTGCAACACATGTGATCTATGGCTTGCATCATGATGGCTTTGGAGCTCACATGCCGCGCAATGCCAAGATTTCTCGTTATTACTTACAAGTTCCACTCCATGATGAGGTTAAAAATTGGCCTGATCAACGGATCTGGAGTACCTTGGCCAAGCGTCTGGCCAAAAAGGAATGGACTTTGAAAGAAGGGGAAATCTTTGACAAGCGGATTTTATCCATGCGCAGTTATGTTATGGAGCCGTTACAGTACCAACGGTTATTGATAGCTGGTGATGCGGGTCACATTATTACACCTTGTGGCGGTAAAGGTTTAAATCTGGCGGTACAGGATGCGGGTGTTCTGGGAGAAGTATTGGTAAGTTACTATCAGGAAAAACGGGATATTTCTTACCTGAAACGCTACTCAGAAATTCGTTTGCCCTATATTTGGCGTGCTCAAGAATTCTCTTGTTCGATGTTGCATATGCTCCATAAGTCTGAAGACAAGGATGTAGACAATGTTCGTTTCTTCAATAAGTTGAGTGAATCGAAATTGAAGCAATTGTCTACATCGGCAACATTTGCTAGGGATTTTGCTAGAAACTATGTTGGTATTATCTAGCAAAGGGAATAGGGAGTAGGGAGTAGGGAGTAGGGAGTAGGGAAGAAAATTATCACAATTCCTACACGGAACCCTATCTGATTGACCGTAGGTCACGCTACGCGATGAAGCGTTTCGGCAAAGCCGACGCTACGCGAACGCAAAGCGTGGCCATTCGCGTAGCGTGGCCGAAAGGCCAAGGCCTCAGCTTCCGCTAAAAGCGAACGACTTAGAGCGAAAATTGCCAACTAATTTGGTAATTGGTAATTGTTAATTGGGATTAATATAGCGGTTTATAGCCTAATGAGGTACAGAGTGTTTTTTACCTGCTCCCTGTTCCCTGTTCCCTGTTCCCTGTTCCCTGTTCCCTGTTCCCTACTCCCTGTTCCCTACTCCCTAAAAACATGTGCCTCACCCAATTAAAAAACTCTATAGGTTATTAAGGAGACCAATCATGAAGATTATCGAAATGCAAAATTATAAGAATTTCGACTATTACACTCAGCTGGAAGAACAACTTAAACCAAGCCGTATGGCTCTGATCAATCACCCCCTTTACCAACAGTTAAATGACTTGGTATCTCTACAAATATTTATGGAGTCTCACGTGTTTGCTGTTTGGGATTTTATGTCTCTGATTAAGACTCTTCAACACCGAGTCACTTGCTTGGATGTGCCTTGGGTGCCACCGACAGATATTAATTCTGCCAGGATGGTCAATGAGATTGTTTTAGCTGAAGAGACTGATGAAGTCTCACCAGGAAATTACATCAGTCACTATGATCTCTATATGGTGGCGATGACAGAGATTGGGGCTGATACTAATCCAATTAAAACGTTTATCTCTTCTCTTCGCAAAGGTATTCCAGCTGACCAAACTCTAGCCTCTATTTCGATACCTGAATTAACCAAAACGTTTGTTAAATTCACGTTGGAAACGACTACTAAGTCAACCCATGAAGTAGCTGCAGCTTTTCTACTAGGTCGAGAAGATATCATTCCTGCTATGTTCAGACAGGTTATTGCTACTTTAGATAGTCTTTATGGATTTACTTGGGATTCTTTGCGTCTCTATCTAGACAGGCATAATTTTCTGGATGAGGATCAACATGTTCCGATGGGGAAAAAACTCTTAAAAAATCTTTGTGGTGATGATCCTGTAAAGTGGGAGCAAGCTTTCAACTCTGCTGAGAATGCTCTCAAAGCACGCTATGCTCTATGGGATGGTGTAGCTGAGTTGATTCAGCTCAACAAAGAGAATGATATAGCGCTGCTTGAGATGTAATAAGGCGGTTTGCAATTGCTGTTAGGTACAAAGTTCTGGGTTTTTAGGGAACAGGGAACAGGGAACAGGGAACAGGGAAAACAATCCTGTGTACCTAATAGTTATGCAAACCGCCATAGTTAACAGGGAACTTCGGAACAGGGAAGGGTCATCGAACTCAGGTTATTATAGGGCTCAATAGCTCTTTCATACTGTTCCCTTGTCCGAAGTTTACTGTTACTTGTTTATAGTAATACTATTTTCCTAGTAAATCCTTATATTAGCCATTACTAAAGCAATAAAAAATAAAATATTTTTTATTTAAATCAATTTAAAATTAATACTTTATTTGAGGCTATATCATGCTAATCATCCAAAAGTATGGTGGTACGTCGGTTGGATCAGTTGAAAGACTTAAAGCAGTTGCCCAGCGGGTGAAGCAAACAGTCCAAAATAATAATAATGTGGTGCTAGTGGTTTCGGCGATGGGGAAAACCACTGATGATTTGCTCGGTTTATCGAAGGCAATCTCCACTAATCCCAGTGCTCGGGAGATGGATATGCTTCTATCTACTGGAGAACAAGTATCAATTGCTTTGCTGAGTATGGCATTGCAGGAATTGGGACAACCGGCTATTTCTTTAACTGGGGCACAAGTAGAAATTATTACTGATGCTGAACACGGTCGTGCCAGAATTTTGGAAATTCAGCCAAAGCGAATTCAGCACTATCTTAATCAAGGAACTGTGGTAGTTGTAGCTGGATTTCAGGGTATGACCAGTGGTGATAACTTTGAAATTACTACTCTAGGACGTGGCGGTTCAGATATATCAGCTGTGGCGTTAGGGGCTGCCTTAAAAGCAAATTTGTGCGAAATTTATACTGATGTTCCAGGCATTTTTACAACTGATCCTCGGATTGTACCAGAGGCACAATTAATCCCAGAAATTACTTGTGATGAAATGCTAGAGTTAGCGAGTTTAGGGGCAAAGGTGCTACATCCTAGGGCGGTAGAGATTGCTCGTAATTATGGGGTACCTTTGGTTGTACGTTCAAGCTGGAACAATGCACCAGGAACTAGGATAATTTCTCCGATGCCTAAACCTCGTTCTCTGAAAGGGTTGGAAATTAACAAGGCAGTATATGGAGTGGAATTGGAGACAAATCAAGTAAAAGTAGCCCGATGGCAAGGGCGGGATCGTTTAGGGGTAGCGGCAGGGTTATTTGATGAAATTGCTCGTGACAATCTCGATGTTAATCTGATGATTCAGTCAATTCAGGAGGACGATGGTAAAGATATTGCGTTGACCGTAGTGAACAGAGGTTTTGAACAAGGTGAGACTTTAGGAGCTGCAGCAAGTGAAACTAAACTCAAAGAGTTGATTACTTCTGCTTTATACAGGGATCCTTGGCAAGGGTCACAAGAGGTAGAAATGATGGTAGAGCAGAATATGGCAACAGTGGCAATTACTGGAACTGGTATGATTGGACGTCCTGGGGTTGCAGCTAAAATGTTTTCTACTCTAGCAGAGGCGGGAGTTAATATTGAGATGATTTCTACCTCTGAGTTGAAGATCACCTGTGTGATTAATGCTGAGGTATGCGATCGCGCTGTTGCTGCTTTGTGTCAGGCTTTTGAAATTGATCGTTCTGTAGTGCTCGGAGCTGATTCAATTCAGGAGTTTTCTACCGGTTCAAGCCCATCCCCAGTATGCGGTGCTGTGGTTGATCTCAACCAAGCTTGTATCACAATTCGCCATGTCAGAGATCAAGCGGGAATGGCAGCAAAAGTCTTTGGACGACTGGCACAAGAAAATATTAGTGTTGATATGATTATTCAGTCTCAACGCTGTCATAGCTTTAATGATATCCCCAGCTGTGATATTGCGTTTACGGTGGCTCAAGCTGATGCTGAAGCAGCATCCATGGCTTTAAAAGCGTTAGCACTAAGTATTGGTTGTGGGGAAATTCTAGTGGATACAGAAATCGCTAAAGTTAGTCTAGTTGGGGGTGGTATGGTGGCACAACCAGGGGTTGTGGCTCAGTTTTTTGAGGCATTAGCACAACAGCAAATAACTATTCAGATGATTACAAGTTCGGACACTAAAATTAGTTGTGTGGTTGCTCAAGAAGAAGGAGTTAAGGCTTTAAATGCGGTGCATAAGGGGAGCATCCCGGTGGTTAAAAACTATCCCCAAACCGTTAAGGGTTTGGCTACACCAGCAAAGCATAGCTACGCAGGGTAATCAGCAGGCTAATAAATCCGGCACAATTAAAGCTGACGGCTGAATACTGACAAAAATCAGGCAAAAATCAGGAGAATACAATTATGATCAAACTTTATGATTACCAGCTATCTGGCAATTGCTACAAAGTGCGGCTAATGCTTTCACTACTTGGGTTAGAACATGAGACTGTCTGGGTTGACCTGGACAATGGTCAACACAAATCTCCAGAGTTTCTGGAATTGAATTCCTTTGGACAAGTGCCAGTTCTCACCGATGGAGATTTAATCTTTCAGGATGCCCAAGGTATTTTAGTATATCTAGCACGGCGCTATGGTAGCGAAGACTGGCTGCCTTTGGAGCCTGAAGCCATGAGTCGAGTGATGCGCTGGCTATCTACAACTGCAGGAGAGATTCGCCAGGGTCCAGAGTTTGCTAGACTTTATTACAAGTTTAATGTACAAACCGTTAACATCGAGGTAGCAACACAAAAGTCGGAAACTATCCTGACACTGCTCGACAACCACCTCAGTGATCGGGAATGGCTGGAACTAGGTCACCGCACAATTGCTGATATTGCTTGCTTCCCCTATGTTAGTCTCTCACCAGACGCTAAGATTTCTCTAGATGCTTACCCCAATGTGATGTCTTGGATGGAGCGGATTAAGCAATTATCAGGCTACGTTGCGATCGCATAATTTCGGGCATTGCTGAATCTTCGAATTAATATGAGTGGGGTGGGCATCCTGCCCGCCCGAAATTATTGATAACGGGCAAGATGCCCGTTCCACCAAGATGCCCGTTCCACCAAGATGCCCATTCCACAAAACTATTAAAATCATTCTATTATTAAGCAACGCATAATTTCCTCCCCACCATCAGCCCGTAACTTAATCACGTCGATGGCGCTAGCGGTACTCTTTCCAGGTATGCTGAATCTAGCGCCATTGATAGCATTTTCATTTATATTTCAGAACAATCGCGCAACACAATACAGTATCGACGAGGACGACTGATTATCCCTTCTTCCTCAAACTGCTTGATCAGCCTGGTGATGGTTACTCGTGTGGTGCCAATCATCTCAGCTAGTTCTTGATGGGTCACTGGTATATCAATAAGTTGCCCACTACAGACGGGACGACCGAACTTCCGGGCTAACCAACTCAAAAACTGTTGCAAACGCTGAGAGACTCTTGGTGTTCTAATGATACACAGCAACTCTTCTGTCTGTCGCAGATGGCAAACAATAGCCTCGGATAAGCGGTAAGACTGAGACAAAGACAGACATTGCGCTTTAACCCTAGTCAAACACTCGATCTCGTAAGTTTGCAAGTTAGACAAAGATTTCCCCACTACATCCCCAACTCCCCAATATCCTAATGTAATTACTGTTCCTTCGTCATTCCAGGTCAAGGTTTTAACCACACCCTGTTGAACTACCCATAGTTGATCGGGTTCTAGAGCAATCAAGTCATGGCGCTTAAAGAGATGAACAGATGGCTTGAACCTAGTGGTGACAGGGTTCTGAGTGACTAACGATTGCTGTGATCCCTTACCAAATCTGCGAATTGTCATGATTCTTAATAAAAATAGGTTTCATTTTCCTTAAGCAGTAGTGTAAGCTATTCCAAGTAACTATTGAATATATTTTGCAATAAAATCCTAGGAGGTGTAGTATAGTGGCAAACATTGCTGAGAGTTCCCGATTAGTAGAGGGAGAGTATGGTTGGTGGGCAGGTAACGCTCGCCTCACGGAGTTATCCGGGAAATTATTGGGGGCTCATGTTGCCCATGCTGGTCTAATCGTCTTCTGGGCTGGAGCAATAACCCTGTTTGAACTATCCTGCTTCAATCCTGCCAAACCCATGTACGAACAAGGCTTAATCCTGCTGCCCCACTTAGCAGCTCAAGGCTGGGGCGTTGGAGCTGGGGGAGCTATAGTTGATACTTACCCCTACTTTGTGATTGGTGTTTTGCACCTGATCTCTTCAGCATTTCTCGGCTTTGGTGGTATCTTCCACGCCCTCCGAGGTCCGGAAACTTTGGAAGAAAGCTCTGGCTTCTTTGGGTATAGCTGGGCAGATGGGGACAAAATGACCACTATCATTGGCATTCACCTGATTCTACTGGGATTTGGAGCTTTCCTACTGGTGGCTAAAGCTATGGCTTTTGGGGGGTTGTACGATCCAGCAGTGGAGAATGTGCGAGTCATTAACAACCCTACCCTGAATCCAGCAGTGATTTTCGGCTATCTGTTTGGTACTGTGGGCAAGAACTGGATTGCTGGAGTGAGTAACCTAGAGGATGTAGTTGGTGGTCATATTTGGGTTGGTCTACTGTGTATTGGCGGTGGCTTTTGGCACATCAAGACTCAGCCATCTGAGTGGACGCGGGGTCTTTTTATTTGGTCTGGAGAAGCCTATCTTTCCTACAGCTTGGGCGCTTTGGCGCTGATGGGATTTATCGCCGCGTACTTCTGCGCTGTTAACACCGTAGTCTACCCAGAAGTCTTCTATGGACCTGCCTTATCAATTAAACTGGGTGTTTTCCCCTACTTTGCCGATCTTAACTCTAGCTCCCTTTCTTGCCGGAGTTGGTTAGCTAATGCTCACTTCTTCCTTGGGTTTTTCTTCCTCCAAGGGCATATTTGGCATGCTTTGCGAGCAGCTGGCTTTGATTTTCGCCGGGGTAAGGTAGTAGCTTCAGAAGCTACTACCTAAATTCAGCTTAATGCAATTAATTCTAATAAAGTGTGTATATAATAGCACTTTATTGACCAAATCAAAATGCAAATAATTCTCAAAGAGGTACATCAATGACAGCAGTAATTGCTGATAGTCCCAACCAAGGCCAAATCTCAAAAGTCGGCTGGTGGGCTGGTAATGCTCGTTTTATTGAATTATCCGGTAAGTTGCTAGGCGCTCATATTGCCCATGCTGGTTTGATAGTCCTGTGGGCGGGAGCAATGACCCTGTTTGAACTATCTCGCTACAACCCTGACGTGCCGATGTATGACCAGGGATTAATCTTGTTGCCCCACCTGGCTTCGTTAGGTTTAGGTGTTGGGTCTGGTGGTCAAATTATCGACACCTATCCCTATTTTGTGGTTGGGGTCTTGCATTTGATTTCCTCAGCAGTGCTCGGAGCTGGAGGACTTTACCATTCCCTGCTTACCCCAGATAAATTAACCAAAGATGGCACCTTTGTTGGTTTCTTTGGTTATGACTGGGAAGACTCCGACAAGATGACCACCATTATCGGGATTCACCTAATCCTTTTGGGGGTTGGTGCTTGGTTGTTGGTAGCTAAAGCCATGTTTTGGGGTGGACTATTTGACCCCTGGGCGAGTGGCGGTGGCAATGTACGAGTGATTACCGATCCCACCCTTAGCCCTGTCAAAATTTTTGGCTACTTAGTTGGTGCATCCGGTTCAGAAGGCATGGCAGCAGTGAATAATTTACAAGATGTGGTTGGCGGTCACATCTGGATGGGTTTGATCTGCATTGGTGGTGGTTTCTGGCATATCTTGACTAAGCCGTTTAACTGGGCACGTGAGGTTTTGGTTTATTCCGGGGAAGCTTATCTCTCCTATAGCTTAGGAGCGATCGCCTACATGGGAATTTTGGCCGCCTACTTTGTCATGGTCAATGACACAGTTTATCCGGAAGTGTTCTATGGTCCAGTAGGGACTTTAGAATCCAGTGATGGCATCGTATCTGCTCGCGGTTGGTTGGCAGCATTCCACTTTGTCTTTGCCGTGTTGTTTCTTTTCGGTCATATCTGGCATGCTATCCGGGCGCGAGGAGCAGAAGCTGGTTTTGACTTCAAAAAAGGTGAGCTGATTAGCCCTCGGAGTAATCCCCAAGTTGGTGACTTGGCAACCCCACTTAACTCCTCAGATATTAGCCTTAACTTCCTCAAAAACCTACCTATTTACCGTCCCGGTCTTTCTCCCCTGTCCAGGGGTCTAGAAATTGGCATGGCTCATGGGTATTTTATCTTTGGTCCGTTTGCCAAATTAGGACCGTTGCGGGATTCACAGATGGCAAACTTAGCTGGTGTTACAGCAGCCATTGCTCTGATTGTAATCGCGACCATCGGCCTATCAATCTACGGTACAGTCACCTTTAAGAAAGAGCTGCAAACTGTACCTCGACCCACATTCGTTACTAGGGTACCTGAGGTACCAGAAACTATCCAAACTGCTGACGGATGGAGTCAGTTTGCTGGAGCTTTTCTAGTTGGTGGCGCTGGAGGAGCGATTTTTGCCTATCTGCTGGTCAATAACTTCAGTATGATTCAGGGAATGATGGGTTAAATTAGTTGCTAAGAAGTCTCAACAAATGCTATAGTAATTAATGGAGCATTCTATACGCTTCTTAAAACAGGAGCTGTCTGGGGCTAGGAAGCGATGTCAACCCTAACCCCATTATCTCTTTTCCCTAGCTTAGATATAACTAACGGTTCATCCGTCCGATAGTGACAGCCAGGTTAAGTCCAACCTTGACCGAAACTATGGCAACAGACAATAATCCCTCCTTTTGGTCTCAATTTATTGATAAAATTTATTGATAGATTGGAAATGACCTAGAGGGCTTTGATAAAGATGGATGTTTCCACGTGCGACTGGCATTTACTGGTATTGCTGCCACTGTCGGCAATGGATGCCAATGCTGGAGGAAAGGATACTGACTGAGTAGCGTGTACAGATCTCGAAAACGTTGCTTCTGTACTACCTCGGTAACCACTAAGCACAGCAAGCATACTACTTAGTTTTTCAACCATCTATCTAGTAGGTATATGCGCTACGCGCACGCTGCGCGAACAGCGATCAGCACTCAGCAAGATTTTTAATCAAATAAAACTTAGGGATTGAGTTAAAGAGTACTTTCCCTTTAACTAAAAGCTGATTAAAAATAGCTGATCGCTGAGCGAGCAATCCTTACACCAAGGAGCATGTCATCTTTGTAATTCTGTACATAGATCCCCCCTAGCCCCCCTTAAAAAAGGGGGGAATTAGATTAAAAAGTTTTCCTTAATAAGGGGGAATTAGATTAAAAAGTCCCCCTTATTAAGGGGGATTTAGGGGGATCTGAATCAGGAATTAATAAAATTAACATGCTGCTATTACACCATCTAATCAACATCAATCAGGAGTAAATAAAAATGTCAAAAATTGGTCTTTTCGTCGGCTCTCAAACCGGTAAAACAGAGGCGGCAGCTGAAGAAATTCAAGAAGGACTTGGCGGTGATGGTGTCGTCACTATACATAAAATAGAAGAGGCTGAAAATAGCGATTTTGAAAAGTACGACAATATCATCATCGGCTGTCCTACTTGGGATATTGGGGAATTACAAGCTGACTGGGATGGCTACTTTGAAGAGCTAGATAATATCAACTTTAGTGGTAAGAAAGTTGCCTACTTTGGAACTGGAGACCAGGAGGGCTATCCCGATAACTTTATGGATGCCATTGGTATTCTAGAAGCCAAAATTTCCGAATTGGGGGGTAGCACCGTAGGACAGTGGCCAAATGAGGGTTACGAATTTAATGAATCAAAAGCTCTCAAAAATGGTAAGTTTATTGGTCTTGCCCTGGATGACGATAACCAGTCTGAACTGACTGAAAAACGGATAAAAACTTGGGTAACCCAACTCAAACAAGAGTTTGGAGTTTAGTTTTTACAACCATTGTAAGCTGCTATGCATTTAAATTGGCTATTTTCCAATTAGGAAAAAACCTGAGGTGCGCTTGACCCGTAATTAAATTCGCCACGGGTCGCACCTGAAAACCGTCTCTTTTTTATAAAGCTAGCTACGTTGACCGTTGACTATTGACCACTGAAAGTTGATCGTTAACGGTCAACATTAATGACTTCCCAACAGATAAAAAAATGCTTCACCCTTATTGAAGTGATTAGAAAATTGCTATAGGGATCCGTGTAGGAATTATGAGAATTTTTGATGCCTACTCCCTACTCCCTACTGCCTACTCCCTACTCCCTACTCCCTTTGCTATATGTCTACTTTGCCTGAAATCCTTTGGTTGAATGTTAGTCCAAGTTTTCTACGTTTTGATCAGCCTTTAATTCGTTATTTATCTAAACAAAAGCGAGTTGGCCAGTGGGAGTATCGCCAAAACCAAGATGAACCAACTTCTCTTGATATCGCCCTTACCTTACTTCATGACTATCTCAAAACCTCAGATCATCCTATCCATCTGGTGGGCCACAGCACTGCCGGTTTGGTAGGACTACTGTATAGCCGTAAATATCCTGAAAAAGTCAAGTCTTTAACTCTATTATCAGTAGGTGTTAATCCCGCAGTTGACTGGCAAGCTCACTACTATGTGCAGTTCCAACTTCTACCCTGCACTCGCCAAGTGTTGCTTACCCAAATGGTTAAAAGCATCTTTGGTCATCAGAATCACCAGATCACTAAAGGTTTAGTAACCATCCTAGAGCAGGATTTAGCTTATTCTCCCTCTCCTCATTCCCTATATAAACGGGTTACTGTACCACCAAAAGCGGTGCAAGTGCCATTAATGGTATGTGGTTGCAAGGATGACATTATTGTTGATTCTAATGCTTTGCAAGGATGGAAATCTTGGTTAAAAGAATGCGATCGCTTATGGGAATATCCCGAAGGGGGTCACTTTTGCCACTATTTCCATCCCAATCGAGTAGGACGGCAAATCGTCCGGTTTTGGGAATCCCTATCATCACCAGTCCCTGAGCCATTAGCGATTAGTAGTTAGGTAAGCTATCAGCTATCAGCTATCAGCGATTAGCGCTATGGCCAGGCTACGGGAATGGCTGAATGCTGAATGCTGAATGCTGAATGCTGAATGCTGAATGCTTACACTAATCTGTAGCATCCATAAATTGAAATCCTATTAGTTAGTGTAGCGGTTTCTAGCCTAATGAAGTACACAAGATTTTTTCCCTGTTCCCTCTTCTGACTTCCCTGTTCCCTTCCCCCCTTATTAAGGGGGGTTAGGGGGGATTCCTGTTCCCTGTTCCCTAAAACCAGGGACTCTGTACCTCACCAAATTCAAAACGGCTATAGTTAACCATGTTCGATATACTTCTTTCTCAGGTTATTCAACATTTGGCAACGTTTCTGTGCTGCATAGCTGCTTGGACATTAATCGGAATAGCGTTATGGCGGATTAGGGTCACCTTTCAAGATGGTGTCGCTCATTTGAGACAATTACATCAAATTCCCTGTAGTCGCTGCGCCTTTTTTACTGGAGATTATCGCCTCAAGTGTACAGTGCATCCATCAAAGGCGCTAACAGAAGAAGCAATCAATTGTTATGACTATGAGGCAACTCTCAATCCTGCTAGGGTTAACTCACGACCATGTAAGTGTAGTCATCAAGCTACTTCTAAAGTTGTCTGAGGATAATGCGTTCGGCTCTGCTGCGCCAAAGGCGTTCCCAAGTTAGGTAAGCTATCAGCTAATGGGCTACGTGCAGGCTACGCGAACGGTGTTGCTGAATCTTTGAATGAATAGGAGTAGAGTGGGCATCCTGCCCGCGCGAAAAGATATTGAAACTGGCAAGATGCCAGTTCCACGCCTGATGCCCATTCCACCTCACTCTTAAAATCTTCCATTATTAAGCAACGCCACGCGAACAGTTTTTAAATAAGCGATGCAGCGCGGTCTTGGGGGAAACCCCCAAGACCGCGCTGCATTAAGACAACAAGTAAGCATTGGTTTAATCTTTTTTACGTCAGCACCTCAAGTAGCGAATGGCTGACGGCTGACGGCACCTCAAGTAGCGTGAGCTTTTAGCTCACGGCTGACGGCAGCTTCAGTTTTTCAGGAGGTTTCTAGTGCAGCGCGGCAGAAATACTTGAGCAGCTGCTGATAATGGTAAAATAGAAGGATGAACTGCTTACCTACTCGATGCTCAGCTTACCCTATTGTACTCTTCACAACTTGTGCTATGCCTGACCC
>NZ_JAAHHM010000131.1:0-16974 GCF_010692445.1 Moorena sp. SIO3E8
GGTAATAAGGAAAAGAGTTGCACAAAATAACGTGTCGTTTCGGAGTTGGTTGCGCCGTGTACTTGGAGACTTGTTCGCACGGTGCTTAGGGGGCGAAGAGGGAGTAATCCCTCTGACCTACCCAATACTATCCTGAGTCCACTCAACCTCAATCTCAAGAGTCTGGCTTGCTAGAGGTCAGACTGTAGCTAATAGATGATTATTTTTCCGGCAGTGTCTGGGATTCATCGGCAGACTCTGGTACGAGTATATAGAAAGCCAATTATTACTAACCGCCGATGCG
Organism: Moorena sp. SIO3E8; assembly: GCF_010692445.1. Classification (NCBI taxonomy): domain Bacteria; kingdom Bacillati; phylum Cyanobacteriota; class Cyanophyceae; order Coleofasciculales; family Coleofasciculaceae; genus Moorena; species Moorena sp. SIO3E8. The sequence goes on from NZ_JAAHHM010000131.1 coordinate 284, forward strand.
TTATGTTCCACCCCGAAAGGCTTGCGAAATCCTTGGAGTATCAGAGCGAACACTCCGATACTGGGATCAAGCAGGAAAAATCAAAACCATTAGAACTCCAAGTAATCAACGGAGGTACGATGTTGACTCCGTTGTTGGACAAGTCCCAAACAAGCCAGCCGTCATCTACGCCAGGGTTTCAAGCAAAAAACCAAAAGACGACCTCGAAAGGCAAGCGGCGTTCTGCCAAGGGCAATTCCCGGAAGCAGAAATCATCTTTGACATCGGCTGAGGACTCAACTACAAGCGAAAAGGTCTTAAAACCTTATTGGGACGGGTCATGTCAAGAGATATCAGCCTGGTTGTGGTCCCACACAAAGACCGTAGGCCACGATTCTGATTTGAACTTATCGAATGGTATGTTACGCAAAACGGTTGCAAGATCGTGGTTCTCAACCAGTCAGACCTATCTTATGAGCGAGAGATGGTGGAGGATATCCTCGCCATTGTCCATGTCTTCAGTTGCCGACTCTACGGTCTCAGGAAGTACAAAACTGCTATCAAAGAAGATCCGAGTTTACCCGGGAACTGAACTGAAGCTTAAATGGAGAACTTGGATTAACGCAGCTAGATGGTGTTACAACAAAGCAATCGCCATCCTCAAAACTACAAAAATTGGGAAGTATGACCTCAGGAAAAAGGTGATGTTAGATGTTCCTGAATGGGTAAATCAAACTCCCTACAACCCTAGACAATTAGCAGTGTTTCAAGCTTTTGAAGCGCACAAAGCTGCTATTAAATCTGGTGGTCATACTAAGTTTAGGCGGTACGGCGATCCAGTCCAATCTATTCGATTCCAAAAGTCTAATTTCTCCAAAGGTGTCTTTTATCCTAGACAGACCAAAGGATTAACGTTCACTAGCAGTGAACCACTCCCTGAGCAAATGACTCACGAGCCGATACTTAGCATTGATCGAGGTCGGTGGTTTATTAGCTTTGCCGTTGAATCAGACCAAGATAATTTCCCTATCCCTCAAAAAGCAATCGCCTTAGACCCAGGGGTGAGGAGCTTTTTAACTGGATTTGATGGCCAGAGATTTATAGGCTTAGGTACTGGGGACATTGGAAGGGTTTATCGCCTGTGTTCTCATTTAGATCGATTAATTTCTCAGGCAGCCTTGGCCAAGGGAGGCCCTAACAAGAGAAAGAGGTTTAAGTTAAGGAAGGCTGCTCAAAGGATTAGGGTAAAAATTCGTAACCTAATTGATGAAGCCCACAAGAAAATTTCTTGCTATCTAACTTCTGAATATCAAGTTATTTACTTACCAAAGTTTGAAACATCACAAATGGTCGGTAAGGCTAAAAGGAAAATCAGAAGTAAAACAGTTAAGGCAATGATGAATTGGGCACATTACCGATTCAAGATGACGTTGAAGCATCAGGCAACTAAAAGAGGTTGTTTTGTAGTAGACGTATCTGAAGAGTACACTTCCAAGACTTGTACAAGGTGTGGCCATGTTCACCGTAAGTTAGGCGGATCTAAGAAGTTTTTGTGCCCTGAATGCGGACACACACTTGATCGAGACCACAATGGCGCTTTTGGGATTTTCCTGAAAGCTTTGAGAGATACCTCCTCGTCAATTACTGACGTGCTATACACGGATTCCGGCGAAGCCCACGAATTACCGGGTTAAACGTATCTGGGACGATGAACAAACTAGTATTACCCCAAACCAAAACCATTGGAGAATGGAGTTATCTGGGAATTCAGAAACACTTCCAGAAAATGCTTAGTCACGAAGCCGCCGTTCTCCAAGATCGAGATCCAGAACAGCTGCACCAAATGCGTATTGGAATGCGGCGCTTGCGTACCGCCATCACTAGTTTTACCCCTGCCTTAGACTTGCCCAAAGCAGCCTCTGAAAAACAGATTGGTAAGATTGCCCGTATTTTAGGGAGTCTTCGAGATCTAGATGTCCTCCAAGAAACCCTCCACAAAGGTTACCAACCCAAGTTACCCACCAAAGAACGGAAAGCATTGAAGCAAGCTTACGTTTACTTGGAAAAAAAGCGGTGCAAAGCTTTAACACAAGTTCGGGAAGCTCTGCAAGGTAAGCCACATCAAAAGCTTAAGCAAACCTTAAAACGGTGGCTCAAAAAACCCACCTATAAAGAAATTGCTCAGATGCCAGCGGCTGCAGTATTACCTGATTTACTCTTACCCATTGTCAGCAGCCTGTTACTCCACCCGGCTTGGCTAGTGGGCATTGATCTTAAGGATACTGGTAGCCAAACTCCCAAGCAGCTGAAACCAGCAGCAGTTGAATCCCTGCTAGCCATTCGTGGGTCAGTGATTCACGATCTACGCAAGCAAGCCAAGCGGGTGCGTTACCAAATGAACCTATTTACTGAACTATATAGTCCTACCTATAAGGACTATGTGGAAGATATGAAGCAAATTCAAGGCATCTTAGGTGATATTCAGGACAGTATGGTTTTAGACGAATTCTTAAACTCTGTCTTTCACTCGGACCTAAAACATAAGGCTCCCCAGTTGGCTGAGTTACTACAGGCCAACCGCTACAAATCATGGCAACAGTGGCAAACCTTACAACAGAATTATTTGAAGCCCGAAACCAGGCAAGCCTTTCGCCAAATATTACTGACTGAGTCAGGCAACTGATAGGTCTTATGCTGGTGAGGGTATAAACACTGTTAATGTATCTTGGTTGAATGAATTGTATAAAATGTGCTAGCCTTATCAGAGTTGGAGAGTTTGAGAGGGAAAAGAATACCACGTCCTCTTAGGTCTTGAAGTTACCGTAAGGAGAGGGTCGCCTTAATCAAAAAGTTTTAACCATGCATCTGCATAGCCTGCGGAGGGAGTTACCCTCAGACAGGGTAGCCTTAATCAAAAAGTTTTAACCATGCATCTGCATAGCCTGCCGACCATAAAGGCTACCCTGTCTAAGGCGCGCGTCTTTAACCATAAAAGGGACTCTCTCTATCGGTTTCGTCTCCGGGGATGAATTTTTCCAAATAGTGTTAATATAAAAAGTAAGGGTCTCAAAAAAAACTGGGTATTGACCCTACTCAGCTACCCTCGGTGCGTTCGCGTAGCGTGGCCATAGGCCAGGGAAAGTTACGCCCAGGTCGATAACAACCAACGCTGGTTGTGCCTGGGAATCCCCATTCCTCTTAGGATGGGGAGGTTCAATAACATAATAGATACAACACTTTGTTCTTTTTCCTTTCTCAGAGTCATGGGTTTTGGCAAAAAACCTTAGGCAAGACTGATTCCCTTGCTAAGCTGCTCAAAAAGCAGTAACGGTTTTTAACCTGTTAGGGTTAGTAAAAGCTAATCGAAAATGTCGCAGAGTCTACCAAAAACTCTTATTATTTGTTAGACTTAAATTAAGGTAACACCGACAGGGATTATTATGTAACTTAAATTAAAGCCGAAAACCAAGGGTTTAATAGTTGCGCTGTAATCCCGGTGGAACGAACTTTTTTGACATTTTTATGGCGCTCGCGGGATATTCCTGAGAGCTTTGGGAGATACCCCCTGGATGCGAAAGCATCTTGCATTGGCGAGCCTTGGTCTATCTTGGTAGACTTTGGTAGCTAAAAAGTATCGGAACTGAAAGTGTAAAAGAAAAGATACAAGTGGTCTTATAGGAGCTTTTTGCTTGATGGACTATATAGAAAAGGTTTTGGAAAAAATTCAAGAATGGGCGCGCAAGCTTATTGAAGCGCTATTAGGTCCTGAGGCTCAGCCTGAACCAGAACCAATCCCCATTCCTGTTAATGAACCAAGGTGTCGTCGGAATTAGATAGTTATTGTGTCCGGTGATACTCGAAAACGTCTAAGTATCCTGGTTCTCCATGGTCCCAATCTTAATTTACTGGGACAGCGAGAACCAGGTATTTATGGATCTGTCACCTTGGATGAGATTAACTATCTCCTAGAGCAAGAAGGGCAAATGCTTGAGGCCAGCGTGACAGCCTTGCAGTCTAATCATGAAGGTATCTTAGTCGATAAGATACATGAAGCTTTAGGACACCACGACGGGATTTTAATTAATGCTGCTGCTTATACCCATACCAGTGTGGCTATTCGAGATGCAATAGCTGCGGTAGCCTTGCCAACTGTCGAAGTTCATCTGAGTAACATTTATCAACGAGAAGCCTTTAGACATCATTCGTTCATTGCACCAGTAGTAGTCGGTCAGATTAGTGGTTTTGGAGCTAACAGCTATAGACTGGGGTTACAGGCTCTAGTTCTTACTTTGAGGAAATCGATTGGTAATTAAAATCAAAAAGGTGATGGGTGCTGCCTTGGGGGTAGAAAAAGGGAATTTAAAAGCACAGTAGATTTCTTGACAAAATCAAAATATGGATGCGGTACTCACTTTTGAACCGATTTAGAGGTGCCTTGTTAGGTAGCCTTGTGGGAGAAATCCTGGCTGGGAGTGGCTGCCAAAAGTTACCACCAGCTCAAGTAAGATTTCGACCGCTTTCCCTTGGGGATGCTGGTTTGAGTAAGGCGATTTCCGATTGGAGAAAGATTGCTACTTGTGGTATTGAAAGTTTAATTCGCTGTGGCAACCTCGATTTAGGAGATTGGTTAGTTCACTGTGAAAAGGCTCAACCCTCTATCCTTTCATTAAAAGGGACTGCCAACAGTAGCCAAGCAGCAGTAGCAACCTTAGCAGTAGCATTATTTTTTCATGAAGATGAAGTCAAGTTCCGCCAAAAGCTGCTAGAGGCGGCAGCAATTTGGCAAAATGATTCTGAAAGGTTTGAGAGTGTCTTGACTATAGGTTGGGCAATAGCGATCGCCCTTACCGAAAAACTTGACTGCCCTAACCTGATTTCCCGAATCATTGCCGACCTAGGGAACTATGAAAATCAAAATGCCTGGGTGCAACAATTGGAACAAGTACAAAGTCTACTGGAGCTTGGGGCAAGTTTAGAACAAACTGTTATCCAGCTGCGTCGAGAGCAAAGGCGTAGAAATGAGTCTGAGGATGACTGCTCTTTATCGATTGCCTTAGCATTGTACTGTTTCCTAAACACCCCAGAAGATTTTCGCCTCTGTGTAACTCGTGCAGCTCTTACAGGCTATCAATCACAAACTACTGCTGCCTTAACAGGTGCTTTAGCTGGTGCCTATAACGGTATCATCGGTATTCCAGTGCCCTGGCTGGTGGCGCTTAACCTCAGCAGTACTGGGGTTGACCAATGGCAATTAGCAGACCAGTTGTTGGCAGTGTGGTCAGGTGTATATGACGTTTCAGCGATAGCTCAGTTTCAGAAGCTAGCTGTGGTGGCACCAAGGGTGATCGGATCTCGATAAGCTGTTCAATCAAAGGACTTTCAAGGCAAAAATGAAGCTCCACCTACAAGGGGCTGTAGCCTGAAACTTGATGGTACCTAAAATTTTCATGGTCTGTGTTGCACCCGTGGTGTTGAATTTGCTACCACAGCTATAGGTAAAACCAATATAAACCAGTTAAACTAAGATGATCTAAAAAAAACACTGGCTTCTGAGTTTTGTAAACTAAAAATCAGTCAAGTCTGGAATTATATTCTGTTACTGACCCCGCAATAAAGGGTGCTTATGGGGTAAGACTTAAGCCTAAGTGTGACTAGACCATTGAGCCTAATCCTGGTAAGAACTTCCAGCCACAACCCCTAAGCTGGAGTATCTGCAAGACTGCTTACTTCAGTCGCGGTTAAGGATCGGAATCATCAAGGTGCGCGCCTCCTAGGCCGCGAGCAATCCCTCGCGGCCTAGGGTGGCACCGCTTGGATTAGGTGGTCAAGGGGACTTACAACTCCATGATTGAGGATTATCTCAATGCGAGTAGCTATTTTATCACCAACTCGACAGCGACTAATGCGAATTACCCCAAGTTCCCCTAGGGAATGGATCAAAGAAAGAAAAGCTAAAGTTGTACATAATGATGTAGGCGTATTTACGGTGAAGTTGGTCTGTGAATCATCTGGAAGTCAAACCCAAGCAATAGCCATGGGGATTGACCAAGGTAACCACGAAACCATAATTACCACTTTAATGAAGTTTTCTGTTCGCAAACTCCAGTTACTGTTACAGTATACAAGGCGTGATTGTCACTGGAAGTTTCCCACACAACCTGCGCTCTACCCATGTCAAATGAGTGGATTGAAAATGAGTGGAGGCAAACTTTCCAGTGTTTTTTATGAATAATAAATAAATGTAGATGTCTTTAAGCAAAATGCCACCACCACACAGCAAATTGTGAGCAGACCGCTACTGTTACCAGACATTGCCATTCCTGTGCTATGAAAACGTTCAATTCGCTGACGCAGCCGATCACGCAATTACGGCGAACATCTCAGCACCTTCGCAGTTTTTTGGGATTTAACTCCTCTAGTGCTGCCAAATCCTCAGTTAGCCAATCACAGCAGGAGAATTTGAAAGGACAACCTCTACAGCTCACAGAGTCTCCAACCCATTGTGAAGGCACTTCGACTAGCCTAACTTCAGGAAAAGATTGGGGCAAAAGCCAGCACCAACTTCAACAGAAAATTACTCTACCTGTAATGTGGACTTTAGCAGTGGTTTCCCTGACCAGTGTTATGGGAGGGCGCTTTTACAATCAGCCACAGCTAGATGTAGAGACAGTAGCACCACAGACAGTCCGGGCACCATTCGATGCTCTGGTTGAGGACTCTAAGACGACGGCTGAGAGACGCAAAGAAGCTCAAAGAGGTGCTCAACCAGTCTTGATGATTGACCAATCTGTTACAGAAAGAATTGATCAAAATCTTGAGAAGTCTCTCGACGCTGTGGAAGAACTGCGCACTAACAGCGGTGTTTTTCCTTTTGTAAAGACTGATGTACTATCCATCGCCACCCAGCGGTATCTGCGCCAAAGTAAGGAATGGGAATGGCGGGCTATCTTGGCATTTTCAGATATCGATAACCATGTCAAGGGGTTTGATGCTGAAGCCAAACCACCAACTCCGGCAGAAAATTCATTAAATAAAGCTTTTGTTGAGGCAGTAAGTGAACTGCAAAGCTACCGTCAACAGTCTTCTGAACAAGAGTTCTCAGCTCTGATTGAGTCAATATCTGCTGCTCGCCAACAGTACGCTCAGGTGTTGCCTCAGCTGTCACAATACCTGAGCCCTGAATTCAGTAGCCTAGATGATGTTTCCGTACTGGATCTATCAGATCAAGATTGGCAGAAAACCCGCATAGTAATTAAGCAGGCTGCTGGTCGCATCCTGACCCAAGGCATGGTTCCAGGATTACCACCAAATCTGATCCAAGAGGCGGTGAAGGTAAACTTGAGTAGCCTTATGCCTCAGGAAGCTCAACCACTAGCTAAGTATTTACTAGTTAGAGTGTTAGAACCCAACTTGATCGAAAATAAAGAATTAACCAAGCTCATAGCAGAACAGGCAGCAGAAAAAGTGGAACCAATGATGGTTTCAGTGCAGCAAGGAGATGTGATTGTAACCGCAGGTGAAACCATCACTCAAACAGACTTTGTACTACTGGATTATTTCGACTTAAGCCGTCGAGGAATTAACTGGCCGGGTTTGATGGGATTTGGTGGTTTGGTGACTACTACGGTGGGCATCTTTGCCTTAGTGCAACGGCGAGTTCACCCGAAATGGAGACGGCGGGACTACATTTTGGTATTGCTACTGACGCTGAGTATGCCAATATCAATACTCTTCAAGAGTCCCTTCTTCAAGATTCCCTACACTATGCCTGCTATTGGTTTGTTAGTAGGGAACTTTTATGGGTCTACCATGGGCGTGACAGTGGTGGTTTTACTGACAGGCTTAGTGACCTTTAGTATGGAAGTCACTGGAGAACAAGTACTGGCAAATGTTGCTGGTGGTTTACTGGGTGCCTTGATGGCAGGACGAATGCGATCGCGAGAGGAATTGGCTGTTTTGGGAGTTGGGGTAGGCTTAACTCAAGGTGTCGTTTCCCTGATTATCAATCTGATTATTAGTGCCACGGCTAGTACAATTTGGTATGCAGTTCTGCCAGGAGCCTTGTTATTCGCTCTGTCTGGCTTAGCTTGGAGTATTGTCGCCCTGGGCCTATCACCTTACCTGGAACGTTTGTTTGACCTGGTGACACCGATTCGTCTGGCAGAATTGTCTAATCCCAACCGTCCCCTGCTCAAACGTCTAGCTACTGAGGCACCTGGAACGTTTCAACATACTCTGTTTGTTGCTTCTTTGGCAGAAGCAGCGGCTCAAGAACTCCACTGTAATGTGGAACTGGTTCGGGCAGGTACGCTCTACCATGACATTGGTAAAATGCACGATCCGTTAGGGTTTATAGAAAATCAAATGGGTGGTCCGAACAAGCATGATCAGATTAATGATCCTTTCAAGAGTGCTGAAATTATCAAAAAGCACGTTACCGAAGGACTGGTTATGGCTCGTAAGCACCAGTTACCCGAGGCAGTGCGGGACTTTATCCCAGAGCATCAGGGGAAATTGCTGATTTCCTATTTTTATTTCCAGGCTCAGCAAAAAGCCCAACTCGAAGGTACTGGGTCTGTGGACGAGTCATATTTTCGTTATGACGGTCCAATTCCCCAGTCCCAGGAAACTGGTGTAGTTATGTTAGCTGATGCCTGTGAAGCGGCCCTACGCTCACTCAAAGAGGTCACTCCGGAAACTGCTCTTACGGTGGTCAATAAAATTCTCAAAGCTCGCTGGCAGGACAACCAATTAGTGGATTCTGGCCTAACCCGGCAGGATTTATCAAAAATTGCCCAAGTGTTTATCAGAGTTTGGCAACAATATAATCACCAACGTATTGCTTATCCAAAGGGAGCACTTAATTGCCAGTCGTCTCCTAAATGAAGTATGAAGTCTCCAGTCTTGGTACAGCAATAGTATGAAACAGTATCGAACAAGGAATTTCAGATCTGTTCCACCCTCTTGAATCCTGTTTCTGTACAAACACTGTGCAAGCCTTTGTCCCACTCATCAATGGGTAGTTGAGGTATATAGGCAAATTCAAATACAATGCCGATGGTAGGAATAGAATCCCACTCTGGTGAATTCAGCAGTCGGTCATAGAAACCACCACCGTAGCCCAAACGATACCCCCGCTGGTCACAAGCCACAGCGGGTACAAGGATTAAATTCACATCCTTTGGCTCTAGGGTGGTAGCATTAGGTTTGGGTTCTAAAATACCATAATTTCCTTTTTGCAATGGAACGCCCGCCTTCCAGCTATGCCAGAAGAGAGATTTTCCCACACATCTGGGTAGTCCCCAGCAGTGCTTAGTGTCTGTAAATAGGGGACTTAGATCTGGTTCTTGTCGAAAACTGAAATAGGCTAAGACTGTTTGTGACTGGGTAACTAGGGCTGAAGATTGCAGATGGCTACAGATGCGATCGCTTTTTTGCCGCCATTCTTCTACAGACATAGACTGACGCTTTTGAAGCAGGGATCGGCGTAGTTCTGCTTTGTTCATCTGAACTTACCTCCGGTATGATAGCGCGATCATATCAACAAACTATGCTGATAGTGGGTAATCATACCGAGTTGCATTTAGCGATGCAGCGCGGTCTTGGGGGTTTCCCCCATGAGCGACTGCATCAAGACATAGGTAGTAGATAGGAGCTTGTTCACTCCCATCTACCAATTCCGTTCAATTGAGCCCTTAAGCATTGAACTTCCCCATCCTAAGAGGAATGGGGATTCCCAGGCACAACATAGTTGGTTGTTATCGACCTGGGCGTAACTTTCCCGCGCACCGAACGCGCCCCGCGTGGCCATAGGCCAGGGTAGCTGAGTAGGGTCTTTTGCCCTGTTTTTTTGAGACCCTTCCTTTTTATATTAATACTATTTGAGAGGGAAAATTCATCCCCGATATAAGAGGACGGGGTATTCTTTTCCCTCTCAAACTCTCCCACTCTGATAAATAATAGGTTAAATAATAGGTTTGAGAGCAACTTGGTATCAGTAATGGGTAATTGGCAACTGGGCTTATTCCCCATTACCCATTACCCATTACCTAATCTCTCCCATTACCTAATCTCTCCTCTAGCAGGCACCAGTTACCTCTAGTAAGCACCGTTATTTTTGGGAAAAATAATAACACCAATGGTTTTCAATATGATCCATAAATCCAGCCAAAAATTCCGGAAACTGACATAGTAAACATCAATTTGCACACGGCGGTGGTAAGGTATGTCATTGCGTCCAGAAACTTGCCATAAGCCAGTAATTCCGGGTCGAATTGTCAAGACTTTATCCATGTGACGCCCGTATTTGGGCAATTCCTCTGGCACTAACGGTCTTGGACCAACCACACTCATCTGTCCGTTGAGTACATTCCAGAACTGAGGAAACTCATCTAAGCTAGTCAGCCGTAGAAATTTTCCAATTCCAGTAATTCGAGGATCATCCTTGAGCTTGTAATTATCCTGAAATTCCTCCCGTATCTGAGGGTATTTTTCGATCATCTCTAGCAACATTTCATCTGCATTTTCCACCATAGTTCTGAATTTCAGGCAAGCAAAAGGTTTGTAGTCTTTACCCACCCGCTCCTGAACATAAAAAATTGGTCCAGGTGAGCTGATCACAATTAGCAATGCCAGTAGCAGGTAAACGGGAAAAAACGAAATTAGAACTGATAGGGAAAAGGTCACATCAAACAGTCGCTTGGCAAAATTTCCGTCTAAGCGATAGCGAGTCAGATTCTTGTGTCTACGACGTGAAACGAGGGGCTGAAAACCTCGCTTCACGAATGCTCGCAATATCTTGACGGAGTTAAGTTGGCTTTCGGCAGTCATCTCACTCCTTCAATTCACACCACACGTCATAATCATAAAGCTACGAGACACTCGCTATAGCCCATAGCCAGCTAGGATATTTAATTTTTTACCAGAGAAATTAAAACTGGTAGTCTTGATAACAGTTTTCCAGAAATGTCAGGTAGCGATCAGCAAAAATATTGGGGGCAAATTTGGCAGCGTTTAACCGGCTCGCTTCCGGATTAAAATTTCCTGCCAAGGTCTCAAAGGTTTCCATAGCTTCAATCAAAGCCCCTGAGCTTTGCTCTGGAAACAATAGACCTGTACCGCTGTCTAAATGTTGCCGAATATCTAGAACTGTTTCTAGTGCCCCACCAGCACCATAGGCAATCACCGGCGTACCACAAGCTTGGGCTTCCACCAGGGCAATGCCGAAATCCTCACAGGCAGCATAGACAAACCCTTTAGCTTTAGCCATATACTGCTCAACCACCTGATTGGGTTGAAATCCCATAAATTCTACATTTTTGTGAGCCAAGTTGCGAATCCCTGCTAAATCTGAGCCATCACCAATCACCACTAGAGGGTATCCCAGTTGATTAAAAGCTTGAACAATTAAAGATACTTGTTTGTAACTTACTATCCGGGAAACGGTTAGATAAAAATCTTCCTTTTCTTCCTGGAAAGGAAAACGTTCAATATTAACCGGTGGGTAAATCACTTCAGCCCTACGCCGATAGCAGCGCCAGATCCGCCGTGCTGTGTGATGAGAGTTGGCAATAAAGTAATCCACCCGATTTGCTGTAATCACGTCCCACTGACGTAACCGATGAAGCAGATAGCGAGTGATCAACCCTGGAAAACCCTGTCCCATAGAACTACTGCGCAAATAATCAAACGTCAAGTCCCAGGCATAACGCATGGGTGTATGGCAGTAGCAGATGTGCAGTTGTTGGGGACTAGTAAGGACACCCTTGGCAACAGCATGGGATGAGGAGAGAATAATATCATACTCCCCTAGTTCTAGCTGTTCAATCGCTAAGGGTAGCAGCGGCAGATATTTCTGAACCCCGTTACGAGCGAAGGGTAAGTTCTGTAGGAAGGTTGTGCCAATAGAGCGCTGATATAGATAACTCTGGGGATTGGTTGATTCAAAATCAATCAGGGCGTACAGGTCGGCATCAATGTGTTTGAGTATTTCTTGAACTACCAGTTCTGAGCCACCAGTTGCTTTGGGAGTCAACCACTCATGAACCAAGGCATATTTCATGAGATATCAAAGGCAGATTTTTTAAAAATACTACTAGCAGTACTTGACAAACGAAACATGCCATATACTTCAATGGTAAATTTACTATAGACCTAGCAGCTACGGTATTTTGGGTATTGCCTAACCATGATATAAAAATATAGGGTTTTTCAGCTGCGCTCTAGAGGGCGATTCTATAGCGCACTCAGCTCCCGACAAGACATCTAAACAACCTGTCTGGTAATACAGAGGTCGAGTTAATAATAGGGTTTTATTAACTGTTTCAACCCCCTAGTTAGCTGAGCAGTAGCTATTAATATCCGCCACTAATTTTGGTTCTGGGGTGGTGGCTTTCTGCAAATTGCTCAAAGCTTCCTCCGCAGCTGAGCGGTCTTGCTTCTTAAAAGCCTCTACAAAGTCACGAGTCGCTTTGCTGGTATTGCGATACATCTTAATAAAACCAGCTTGATAGTCTTGGAGCTGTTCGTCCTTAACTATTATCGATTCCATGTCTTGAGATGCCCCCTCCATAGCATCAGCTGCCTGGAGCATTGCCTCGGGATCACTTGATTCTCCACCATTAGTCAGGGTTTTAGCTTCTTCAACGGCCTGGTTCGCCACTTCAATAATTTTCTGACATTCAACTTTTTTGCCACTACAGCTAACGGTCAATAAGCTCATGAGTACAGTCACCGGAACAAGGAGGAAGTACCGCGTTGGAAAATGCATTAATGCTCTCCTAATCAGTTTTGGGTACTCTCGTTTTGGTAGCATATTTTTACCATGCTGAACAGCTTTAGCTTTAATTCCACAACACTCCACTCTTCAATGCACGGCGTTCAGAGTCAGGATAGGGTGAGCGCGCGGGTGTAGGCTAACATTGACAGGACTTACCCAAAACTGGGCAACAAACGCGCGCGCTTATGGTGTATGGCCCTGAGCGAGACCCTACAAGTACAGTTGCTGCGTAAGTCAAGAGCCAGGAAGGTCAGTGTTCCCCTGCTTCAATAGCTGTAGCAAGCTGTTGCAAGGTTTGTGTGACTTGATCGAGCTGTTTTAGAGACTCATTTTGAGTTTCTGCCAAGGTTTGCACCGCATCACTTAGAGCAAAAAGCTGGTAGCCTTGTTGTTGAACTTGCTGCCCTTGGTTTTGTACTTGAATGACAAAGTTATCGACCCGGTCAGCGAGACGGTCTATGGTTTCGGTAGTGGCAAGCACTGCCTCTCCGATTTGTCCAACAATCAATTCCAAACGACTGATGCGGTTTTCCACCGTCAGAGACTCTTGTATGGTAGGAGTCGTGTTGTATGAAGTGTTTCCCATTTGAGCTGGTTTATCCACCGGCAAGGTTTTCAATCAAACATCAATATCGGCCCTCAATATCGGCCCTCAATATCATCGGCGCGAGGCAAACAGGCATGGAGTATGAAGTCTTGCCTAGTCTGCCATTAAATGGGGTCAGATCCAAATATCCCCTTTTAATTCGCCAAGAGTATTCTATGATTATTGGTTGAACTAGCAAAATTTCAACCCCATTGACAGAAAACGTTTCCTAGTTTGATCCCACTCACAGCAATTTCAAAGTGACGCTTTTCTGCCAATGGCAAGTATAATGCCGGTGTTAAGGCAATTCAGACTGGGGTGATTTACCTGTTGAGAGATTCCTCAAACTGAGCATGTCGCCCCAATTTGAGGGATTTATGCCTATCAAATTACCACAGTTTATCAATTAGCCGAATACGACTAGCCGGATAGGACGTTGAGTTGTCGGATCAAACTTCCACAACAAACAGCTAACGGTCAAAAACTTACAAGGGTATTCACTTATGCAACTACTATTTCTAGTCCTGCTATGGGTAGTGCTTGGATTTTTGCTCGCCAAGCTGCTGCTCGAAATCATCCCTAAACAGTATTTCACCTGGCTTGGGGGTTTTTTGGTTTTTGCCATCATTGTCCTGCTGTTTTTCACCCCAACCAATGCCCTGGTTTCACCGATATGGACAATTCTCTCACTTCCCTTTCAACCATTGGGCTTAGCAATTCTGCTTTGGTTCCTAGGAGCAATGCGAATTAAAGGTGACAACATCTCTAAACCAGGACCTACCTTGATTTGGACGGGATTTTTTGTCTTGCTTGTCGCCAGTACCCCTTTTCTATCTAATCGGTTGGCTCAACTTCTCGGGCCTGGAGTCGTTCAAAACCAACCTCAGGTTCAAATGGCGAAAACAATTGGGTGGCAGGAGGAAACCCTCACTGCTTTTGTTCCCAATGGGGAATCAATTCAGCTTACTACTAATGCTAGTCCTTTCCCTAGGGACGCTGTGTTGGCTCAACTTGTTCCACCCAATCAAGCCATTGGCATCCAAGCTTTTATCCCTTCTATCGGAGCCCTTGACCAAACTACCCAGGTGATTAACAGCTTCTTTAGCAATATTTACTTCCAACTACGAGGAGGACCAGTTACCGGCACAGAACTTGAATCGCCAACCGCAAGAGATGTTTCTTGAAAGATAGACCTTATGTTAACTACCCACATGAACCCGAACGGGTATAGTGTGGGTTTATGGTTTCATCGGAAGTAAACCGATATCACCCTCGGCTCTCACCTTCTGTAAGGATCGATGATTTATCCTGATCTGCGGTTACCTTCAGGTTAAGTACTCCCCGATTTTTTGTTTAAGGTTAAGCCTATAGTAGGGGAATTGTTTAAATATTGTAACCAGGACGGGAATTGTATAGTATTGTAACATGCTGAATTCCCGTCTAAAAAAACTGCTGCTTTACCTGCGCCCATACTGGCGACAGTCAGCCCTAGGTGTTTTTGCCCTCCTTATTGTCAATGGACTTGGTGTTTATATCCCCTTACTGATCAGGGATACTATTGACGAGTTGAGTCAAACCCTGAGCTTCGACCAAGTCGGGAGCTTTGTGCTGCTTATTTTGATACTCACCTCATTGATGTGGGGGATTCGGATGGTTTCGCGCATCCTATTGTTTGGGGTGGGGCGCAAAGTGGAATTTGACCTCAAGCAGCGGATTTTTGGGCATTTGCTGACATTGGAACCAGCCTATTTTTCTCAGAACACCATAGGTGATTTGATTAACCGAGCCACCAGTGATGTGGATAATATTCGGCGTCTATTGGGGTTTGCAGTTTTGAGTCTGGCAAATACAGTGTTTGCCTACTCTTTGACCGTGCCGGTTATGATTGCCATTGATCCGTGGTTGACGTTCTTAGCATTGGCGGTTTATCCGTTGATGTTGATCACTGTCAAGCTATTTAGTGAAAAACTGCGCAGCCAACAACAAGAAGTCCAGGAGAAACTTTCTAACCTCAGTGAGCTGATTCAGGAAGATATGAGTGGTATCGCCATGATTAAAATCTACGCTCAGGAAGAAAACGAGCGTCGTGCGTTCCATCAGCTCAATCAGCAGCTTTTGGGAGCAAATCTCAATTTGGCAAGAACACGAAACTTTCTGTTTCCAATAATTGAGGCTCTTACCTACGTCAGCTTACTGGTGCTGTTAAGTATTGGTCCTGGCTCCATTAAGTCCGGTGCTATCAGTATTGGTGACTTTGTGGCGCTGATTATCTACACTGAACGTTTAGTCTTCCCCACAGCACTGCTAGGGTTTACCATCACTGCTTATCAACGCGGTGAAGTGAGTATTGATCGTATTGAGTCGATTCTCTTGGCTCAGCCTCGGATTACAAATGCCCCAGATTCGGTTAGCCTGCCAACGCCAGTAAGGGGTAAGCTCAAGGCTGTAAACTTGAGTTACACTTACCCCGGCAGCCAAACTCCTGCCCTGAAAAATGTTAGCTTCACGATTAATGCAGGTGAGACAGTAGCGATTGTGGGAGCCATTGGTTCTGGAAAATCTACCCTGGCTAATGCCTTGCCTCGTTTGCTGGATATTCAAGCTAGTCAACTGTTTTTGGATGGATATGATACTACTAAGCTGCCCTTGCAGGACTTGCGGAATGCGATCGCATATGTTCCTCAAGATAGCTTCTTGTTCAGCACTAGCATTAAAAACAATATCTGCTACGGTATACCAATCAGCGAACACTCAGAGGTAGAATACGCAGCTTCGCAATCCCAAATTCACCCTGAAATTATGAATTTCCCCCAGCACTACGAAACAATTGTTGGGGAAAGGGGAATAACCCTGTCTGGGGGGCAGCGACAACGTACTGCTTTAGCTAGAGCTCTGCTGATGGATGCACCAGTGCTGATTCTTGATGATGCACTTTCGAGTGTTGATAATCAGACAGCAACCCAAATACTGGAAAATCTTTCGGAAGGAGTCCAGCGCAAAACTGTAATTTTTATCTCCCATCAACTTTCAGCTGCTGCCAAGGCTGACCGGATTTTGGTAATGGACGCAGGGAAAATTGTCCAAACTGGTTCTCATGGTGAACTTCTACAACAACCCGGTATTTATCGCTTTCTTTGGGAGCAGCACCAATTAGAAGAAGTATTGCAGTAGAGAAGAAGTGTTGAAGTAGTTATTGAAGAAGTAGTTAACTTACCTAATAGGTGACATACTCCCGACGCCGAATCTTTGATTACGGCGCGGGCTTCTTAACCTCACGATTAAGAGTTTCTGCGTAGCACTTATCTAGGTACAAAACCCCCGACAGTACGCTATCAGCAGACAGTTTCC
>NZ_JAAHHM010000132.1:0-16961 GCF_010692445.1 Moorena sp. SIO3E8
TTCAGATCTGGGTAAGGTAATTGTTAGGAAGTAGGGAGTAGGGAGTAGGGAGTCGGGAGTCG
This sequence comes from Moorena sp. SIO3E8, assembly GCF_010692445.1. Taxonomy (NCBI): domain Bacteria; kingdom Bacillati; phylum Cyanobacteriota; class Cyanophyceae; order Coleofasciculales; family Coleofasciculaceae; genus Moorena; species Moorena sp. SIO3E8. The sequence goes on from NZ_JAAHHM010000132.1 coordinate 63, forward strand.
GGAGGCGGGAGTCGGGAGTCGGGAGTCGGGAGTCGTGAGTCGGGAGTCGGGAGTCGGGAGTCGGGAGTCGGGAGTCGGGAGTCGGGAGTGGCCTATGGGAAAATTGAATGTACCTTATAAGTATCTCAAACACGCAGTCGATCATCAAACCCAATCCTGATTTCTGATCACACCAAGAAATCCTCTGTTGTTCCTAATCTTCCTTTATCCGAAGTTCCCGATTCCCGATTCCCGATTCCCGATTCCCGATTCCCGATTCCCGATTCCCTATCCCCATCTCCCCATCTCCCCATCTCCCCACACTTAGAGCTTCTAACCAGGCTTCAGTAGCTTGGGCATTTAAAGGCTTAGAAAACCAATACCCCTGTCCATATTGACAACGCCAATCACAAAGCTGTCCCAATTGCTTTTCGGTTTCCACTCCCTCTGCCACTACATGTATGCCGAAGTCGTTTGCCAACTTTACCATCCACCGCAAAATTTTCTCATGTTTGTGATTATCACTCATACCTTTGACAAAAGAGCGGTCAATTTTTAATATATCTATGGGAAAATTTGGCAAGTAACTGAAGCCAGAATAGCCAGTCCCAAAATCATCAATGCACAACTGAATCTGTCGCTGTTTGAGTTTCTCCAACAGAACTACTGTAGTGGTTTCCAGTAGTATACTTTCTGTAATCTCCAGTTTCAAACTCTGGGCATCAAGACCAGAATCCCACAAAATTGTGTCGATTTTCCCGATTAGATCCGGTTGGGATAATTGTAAGCTGGAGATGTTAACGCTGATCGTTAAATCCCGATAGTGGGGAAACTGTTGTTGCCACTGCCACATTTGTTGGCAAGCCTCTTGTAGTACCCACCAACCCAGTGGCACAATCAGCTTTGTTTCTTCTGCCACTGGAATGAACTCTGCTGGCAACAGCAGTCCCCGTTCGGGATGCTCCCAGCGCACCAGTGCCTCAAAGCCAGCCAGCTTATGGGTTTCAAGAGACACAATTGGCTGGTAATAAAGCCGCAATTCTTGGCGCTTAATACCCAAGCGTAAACTATCTTCTAACTGCAACCGCTCTACACTCCGGGTGCGCATGGCAGGGGTAAACAGCTGATAGCCAGTGTTACTCTCCATTTTGGCTCGATAAAGAGCTAGACTGGCGTTGTCAAGAAGAGCAGAGGCTTGGTAATCATCCCTGTCATTGCTAGCAATTCCAATATTGGCACTCAAAAAGATGTCATGGTCATCAATCGAAAAAGGCGTCCGCAGGCTAGCGCAAATCTGTTCTGCTACCAAGCTAGCTTCACTGATATCGTTAATGTCTTCGAGCAAGACCGCTAATTCATCTTCGGACCACCGCGCCACTGTATAGTTAATGGTATAGTTAATGGTAGAATTCAGAGCATAAGTCAAGCGAGTATCAAAAGCCTTTAGCAATTTTGCTCCCACTGGCCGTCCCATACTAAACTGAATGACTTTGAAACGTTCCAAACCCACCAATAAGACGGCGAATCGATAACCCTTATACCGCTTTGACCTCTGGATTACTTGCCTCAACCGTCTCCTAAAACTATCTGGGTTGAGCCAGGGAATCAGGAGGTCATTAAAGGTACAATCCTGAAACCTTTCTACAGGTTGCTGATCATTGTTACTTCTAGCGAACACCTATTTTCTCTATCACCCTGAATTAGCTCAATTGAGTTACTCATTGATAATTGAGCCAAAAAGGAAACCGGAAAGGCAAAAGCTGTGGTATAGTAAACGTTTTGCCATATTCTTTAAGCTCAATTCTGTTAATGGTTGTTAACGATGAACATCCTTCCTGATGGTTTTACTCAGCAAATCAATAACGCTGTTTGGCATCATCCTAAGTTGCGGTTATACCGTTTAAATCAGAGGTGGGACTGTTGAATGTTGAGTGAATGTGGACGATAAACAAGCAACGGTCAACTGTCGAAAACCAAACTTCAATACAACGCTAGCCACCGTGGAACAGTACCATGGATCAGTTATGGAACATCTTAGTTAACCATTAATTAACCAAATATAACAAAATAGAGCATGGAGTAGGGGTAAATCCCATGCCCTATTGTTGGATGCCCACAATTACGAGGTAGTTTTAACTGTTACCCTTTAACCCGTATAGGTAGTTTTTAGATGGCTTAATTGCGTAAGCCTGCTTGACTAGGGAAGCTGATCCCCCTTGAAGTAGGTAGCCAGCGATCGCTTATTGATCGCTGGCTTGGCGTTAACCCTAAAGGACGATTTGCGATCCCTATGCTTAGGGTAAATCGGCAATGTGGCTTTGTCTGTGAGAAAAAGTAATAAATAATTATAATCAATTACATAATAAAAAGTAATGAGTGTTGAAGAAGCATTGGCGATGGTAGATACGGTCATCAAACCCGAACGCTTAAATGCTGTTCAAGAACTGGTGCTCCGCCAATGTTGGTCAGGACAAACTTATCAAGAGATTGCTGACGGTTCTGGTTACGATGCCGATTACATTCGGGTGGTTGGCTCCCGGTTGTGGCATATCCTCTCAGAGGTTTTTGGAGAGAAGATCACAAAAAATAACATTCGTTCTGTGATCAGGGACCGATTACGAGAGGTGGAGCTTGAGGAGTTGCCAGAGGTGGAGCTGGAATTACCTACAGAGATGGAATTGCCCAGAGGTGTGGTGCCTCTAAATTCTTCTTTTTATATCGAGCGTCCCCCCAATGACTCTTTATGTTACGAAACAGTGTTGCAGCCAGGAGCATTAATCCGAATTAAAGCCCCTAGACAGATGGGTAAAACCTCCCTGATGGTTAGGGTTCTCGATCATGCTAGAGCATCTGGCTTCCGCACAGTCGCTCTGAGCTTGCAGCAAGCCGATGCCAATGTCTTCACGGATTTAGAGCGATTTTTACAATGGTTCTGTGCCACAGTCACTCGTAGCCTAGAATTACCGAATCGACTGGCTGATTATTGGGATGATATCTTTGGCAGCAGTGGAAATACCACAGATTACTTCGAGAATTATCTATTAAAAGAAATAGATACACCGGTGGTATTGGCATTAGATGAGGTTAACCTGTTGTTTAATTACCCTGCCATTGCCACGGATTTTTTGGGTTTGTTGCGAGCTTGGTATGAGAAAGCCAAATACGGTGTAACCGGTAGCACAATTTGGCAAAAATTGCGCTTAATTATTATACATTCTACTGACGTTTATATTACGTTACATATCCACCAATCCCCCTTTAATGTGGGATTATCCATTGAATTGCCAGAGTTTACTAACGCCCAAGTGCAAGAATTAGCCCGTCGCCACGGAATCGATTGGGGTAGTGATGATTCCAGCTTCGATCAGGTATCTTTAATTATGGCTAAAGTAGGAGGAAATCCTTGTCTTTTAAGGGTAGCGTTATATCATCTTAGGCGCGGTGACGTTACCTTTGAGGAGTTATTGAATTCAGCAGCAAGCGAATCGGGAATTTATCATGATGACCTTCGACGACAATGGTGGAATCTACAACAATATCCAGAACTGGTCGCAGCCTATCAAAAAGTAGTGATGTCATCCGAGCCAGTGGAATTAGAGCAAAAGCTAGCCTTTAAGTTGCAAAGTTTAGGATTAGTACAGCTCCACAAACAGGGGGCTGTGCCTAGTTGTGATTTGTATCGTCAGTACTTTAGTACTTACCTGGGATAAAACCCATGGATGCCCGTAAATTATGAAAAACCACAACTATCAAGTGGGCGGGAGTTTACCCCCTGATACCCTCTGCTATGTGCGCCGTAAAGCAGATCAGGATTTGTATCAGGCTCTGGTAGCGGGGGAGTTTTGCTATGTCCTTACCTCCAGGCAAATGGGTAAGTCTTCTTTGAGGGTGCAAACTACTCACCGATTACAAGCAATAGGCATACACTGTGGAATCGTTGATTTGACGGAAATTGGTACCCAAGATTTGACAGCAGACCAGTGGTATGCTACAATATCACGCTGTCTGGTTAGCAGCTTCAACCTCCAGGTCAATTTACGAGCTTGGTGGCGCTCACGCTCTTATCTATCCCCAGTCAAGCGTCTGAGTGATTTTATTGAGGAGGTGCTACTGGCTCTTGTTGAGGGAAATTTGGTGATCTTTATTGATGAAATCGATAGCATTCTGGGTTTATCGTTCCCGATTGAAGATTTTTTTGCCCTAATCCGAGCCTGCTACAACAAGCGCACAGAAAACCAAGCCTACCAACGCCTCAGTTTTGTTTTGTTAGGGGTAGCCACTCCCACGGATTTGATCTTAGATAAGCAACGCACTCCGTTTAATATCGGACGGGGGATTGAGTTATGTGGATTTACTCTGGAAGAAGCCAAACCCCTAGCGCTAGGATTTAACGGCAGGGTTAGCAATCCCAAAGCCTTACTTAGGGAAATCTTGGGGTTTACGGGAGGACAGCCTTTACTGACTCAAAAGCTATGTCAGCTGATTCTAGAGGATATAGAGCATTGTACTAGACTTCTTTCAGAAGAGGGAACTTCGGTACCCGGAACAGGGAACAGTGAGCAAAAATTCACCACTACAGTATCAAAAACAGTATCAAAAAACTACTGTGGCAAGAGGTGTACTGTCAATCCCACATCGATTGAGTACCTTGTGGGTAGGCGAATTATCGAGAATTGGGAAGTCCAAGATGAACCAGAGCATCTCAGGACTATACGCGATCGCATTCTCAGCAATGAGCAACGGGCTGGGCGGTTATTAGGACTTTATCAGCAAATTCTGCAACAGGGGGCAGTAGCAGCAGATGACAGTTGGGAACAAATGGAATTGCTACTGTCGGGATTAGTGGTCAAGAGTGAGGGCAAGGTTAGGGTTCGGAACCACATTTATGCTGCTGTTTTCAACTGTGATTGGGTCAGCAAGCAACTATCAAATCTTCGTCCCTATGGCACAAGTCTAAGAGCTTGGTTCAATGGTGATTGTCAGGATGAATCGAGACTATTGCGAGGTCAAGCCTTACTCGATGCCCTAGCTTGGGCAGATTCCCGTAGCCTGAGTGACCAAGATTATCAGTTCTTATCGGCTAGCCAAGCTTTGGATAAACGGGACACTCAACGGGCTGAAGCCGCACGAACTAAAGCCGTGGCAATACAATTGACCAAAGAACAAGAAATTTCCCGACTGCAAAAGCTCCTGCTGGCTACAGTGAGCACAGCATTTCTAGTGTCCGCTAGTTTAGGTCTGATCGCTTTCCTGGAGTACGAAAAAGCTGCCATTAACGAAATTAATGCGATCGCAAAATCCTCTGAAGCGTTCTATGCCTCCAATCACAAGTTGGATGCCTTGATCTACGCCATCAAGGCTTGGAAGAAACTGCAACAGTTAGCTGGGGCAAAGGCAAATACCCAGACTCAAGAAGTTGAGAAAATGCTCTGGCGAATCATTTATGAGATTAAGGAGTACAATCGCTTTTCAGGACATCGGGCTGCGGTTTACGACCTGGTTTTTAGCCCGGATGGTGAGATGATTGCCTCGGCTAGTGGTGACAAGACCATCAAACTTTGGCAGCGAGACGGCACTCTGTTAAACACCCTAGAAGGGCATCTCGAGCAAGTTAAGGGAGTGGCGTTTAGCCCAGATGGTAAGAGGTTGTCTGAGAAGTCTCATTTGCTACATCCAAGCCCCCGTTGGTCCCCCAATTCTGGGGGACTTTTACAAGCAAATTGACTCTTGTTCCCCCCAAAGTTGGGGGGTTAGGGGGGCAAAATTCAGTATAAAAAACTTTTCAGATATCCTCTAAGATGATTGCCTCAGCTAGTAGTGACAAGACTGTCAAACTTTGGAGAAAAGACGGCACTCTAGTCAACACCTTCACTAACTATAGTGCTGGGTTTGAAGCAGTAGCCTTCAGCCCGGATGGTAAGCTTATCGCCTCAGCTAGTGAAGACAACACTGTCAAACTTTTGACCCTAGAAGGCAAGTTACACAAACTCCTGATCGGGCATAGTGCAGGAGTTGAAGGAATAGCCTTTAGCCCCGATGGTGAGATCATAGCTTCTGCCTCTGAAGACAATACTGTCAAACTCTGGAGAAAAGAGGGTAGGTTGCTTAGAACCTTAACAGGCCATGAGAGTGGAGTTGAAGGAGTAGCGTTTAGCCCCGATGGTGAGATCATAGCTTCTGCCTCTGAAGACAATACTGTCAAGCTCTGGACAAAAGAGGGTAGGTTGCTTAACACCTTAACAGGACATCGGGACGAAGTTTATGAAGTTGCTTTTAGTCCCGATGGTAAGCTAATTGCCTCAGCTAGTGAGGATAATACCATTAAACTCTGGACAAAAGAGGGCAGGTTGCTCACTATCCTAGAAGGTCATCGGGATGAGGTCGAGGGAATCGCCTTCAGTCCTGATGGTAAGATAATTGCTTCGGCGAGTGAGGACAGTACCATTAAGCTGTGGAAACAAAACAGTACTTTGTACACAACCCTTAGTGGTCATTGGAATGGGGTAAGGGCAGTAGCATTCAGCCCCGATGGTCAGACAATTGCTTCAGGAAGTAGCGACAAAACTGTCAAACTCTGGCAACCAGACGGCACCTTAAAACTTACCCGAGATAATCATAGCGCTATAGTTAATGGAGTAGCATTCAGTCCCGATGGTGACATTATTGCTTCGGCAAGTAGTGACAAGAAAGTGAAACTCTGGGATAAACATGGTACCTTCTTAGCTACCCTAAATAATCATTCCGCTGGGGTTGAGGGAGTAGCATTCAGTCCCGATGGTCAGATAATTGCTTCAGCGTCTGAAGATAAAACCATTAAACTCTGGCAGCGGGATGGTAGCTTGCTAACCACCCTAGAAGGTCATAGCAATGAGGTGGAGGGAGTAGCGTTCAGTCCCAATGGTAAGATAATTGCTTCAGTGTCTGAAGATAAAACCATTAAACTGTGGCAGCGGGATAGTACCTGTACAGGGCTTGCAAAACCAACTCAAAACAGCAATTTACTACCGGAATGCTGGAGCAATAGTTTCTATACTCTCACAGGCCATGAGGATGAGGTGAAAACAGTAGCAATTAGCCCTGATGGTAAGTTCATTGCTTCCGGTAGTGAGGATAAGACAGTCAAAGTTTGGGAAGGGGACACTCAAGACTCGAATCTGACCAAACCAAAACTGCGACATACCCTGACAGGACACAGTGACCGGATTACGGGAGTGACCTTTAGACCCAATAGCACAATGATCGCGTCTGCCAGTGCTGACAAGACGGTGAAACTTTGGGATCACAATGGTAACTTGCTGAGTACCCTCACCGCACATCAGGATGAGGTAGAGGGAATCGCTTTCAGCCAAGATGGGAAAATCCTAGCCTCCGCTAGTGCTGATAGTAACGTGATTTTGTGGAATCTGGATCAAGTCCCCGATGATCTTGATCAAGTCCTAACTTATAGTTGTGATTGGCTCCAGGATTATTTGAAAACAAATGCTGAGCTAGAAAAACGCGATCGCACTCTTTGTGATCGGATTAAGGAATTGAAAAGGGAGTAGGGAGTAGGGAGTAGGGAGTAGGGAGTCGGGAGCAGGGAGCAGGGAGCAGGTAAGAGGCAAAAGGCAAAAGGCAAGAGGCAAGAGGCAAGAGGTGAAAAATATTGTGTACCTCATAGCTATGATAAACGCTATAATTATAACTTATCTAAATAATTAAACTTATATCATTTCAGGATAATTATCCTGTCTTGATGCAGTCGCTCATGGGGGAAACCACGGCAGTCGCTCATGGGGGAGACCCCCAAGACCGCGCTGCCTTCCCAAGACCGCGCTGCATCGCTTAATAAAAATCTCCCCATCTCCCCATCTCCCCATCTCCCCATCTCCCCATCTCCCCACTCCCTATTTTAATGATGAACAAAATTCCCATCCTCCAACCTGGTAAATCTTATACCTTTAGAAGTTATTTTGAAATGGTGGTTGAGCCAGAAGACATTCTGGCTGAATTTGGCTATATTTTGAAACGAAGATCTTTGAATTTAGAAAAGTCTACGACAAAACTAGACCGACTTTCTAGTCTCAAATCTAGAATTGAAGAAAGCTTACCCTATGTTAGTTTAACCAGTGAAGCAGCTCGACGGGAATTACTAATCGCTCCCATTTTACTTGATTTAGTTCACTATACTCAAGCCCAGCTAAGAATCGAATATCCCCTCACTGTTACAGAATACTTAAAAGGTTATCTAGACTATTATCTTTATACAGATAGTAAACTGCTGGTAATAGAAGCAAAAAATGCTAATCTCCAAAGAGGCTTTACCCAACTTGCTGTAGAATTAATTGCCCTGGATCTATGGAGTGACACTGAGCAATTGATTTTACAGGGTGCTGTTTCTACAGGGGATATCTGGCAGTTTGGGCTTTTGCACCGAGAGCATAAACAAGTTACCCAAGACCTGAATTTGTACCGTGTTCCAGCTGATTTAGAAGAATTGTTCCGAATTTTGATAGCTGTTCTTGGTGATAGAGATGGGGGCAGGGAATAGGGCATAGGGAGTAGGGAGTCGGGAGCAGGGAGTAGGGAGTAGGGAGTAGGGAGTCGGGAGCAGGGAATAAAATTTAGATGTAACTGACACTTACTAATAAACGCTATTTTAGTTATTAAGATTAAGTAAAATTAGAAAGATTATTCAATAGCTTATTATTTCTAGTTATACCGTTTATAATAGTAATGAGGTAGACAGGATTTTTTTCCTTAATAAGGGAGACTTTCCGGACGGGTGATCCCTGTTCTTTATTCCCTACTCCCTGCTCCCTGCTCCCTGCTCCCTACTCCCTAAACAAATATATCTCACCCCATTGAAAACCCATAAAATACCATCTCCTGTGCTAAAATGGGCAGGTGGCAAAACTCAGCTTCTGCCACAACTTCGAGAGAGATACTCCCCAAAGTTAAGTAAGGGAACTCTGACGACTTATATCGAACCATTCGTGGGAGGAGGTGCAGTTTTTTTCGATATTGTAAACAGTTTTGATATCCAGAAAGCATATCTATTTGATACCAATCCTGAGCTGATTATCCTTTATAAGGTTATCCAACAGGATGTTGAATCCCTGATCAAAGAACTGTTAAAGCTTAGTAATACATACCTGCCTAAAGATGATCAACGTCGGAAAGCATTATACTACGAATATCGTAACCAATATAACACCTTTAATAAACAAATCGATGCTAACGATTACGATCAAGATTGGAGCAAGCGGGCTGCCATAACAGTTTTTCTGAATAAAACCTGCTTTAACGGTCTGTATCGGGTCAATAGCAAAGGAGAATTTAATGTGCCAGTGGGACGATACAAAAATCCTAAAATTCTGAATGCCAATAATCTGCGAGCTGTCTCCAAGCTATTCCAAATTGCTGAAATAGAACAAAGGGACTTTAGTCAAGTCCTGGAATATGCTGATCATAGCACCTTTATTTACTATGATCCTCCCTATCGTCCTATCAGCAAAACCTCCAATTTCAATTCCTATCACTCCCTGGAATTTGATGATAATGAGCAGCGTCGTTTACGGGATGTGTTTGTGAAAGCTGATCAGGCAGGAGCCCATCAAATGCTCAGCAATTCTGATCCAACTAACTATGTTAATGATTTGTTTTTCGATGACTTATATCAAGGGTTTACTATTGAGCGAATATTGGCATCCCGTAGAATAAACTCTAAAGGAAATAGCAGAGGAGAAATTAGGGAAATTATTGTTACTAACTATTGACTGATTGTTGAAGTCTGGAGTCGGGATTTGGGAGCAGGTAGTAGACAATAGGTAACAATGCTAAAAATTAATTATTATCGCTTTAATTGCATGCTTATGATAGCAGGGTAGGAGGTAAAAATCAGATCAGGGTAATAGGATTTTACGTTTTTTATTATAACTGAATAATATCCAATTTAAAGGCCAAACAGCTTACGTTTTTTATTAAAACTACTTATTATTAATTTAATCATATATAAACTCTCACATCCATCATTATACACGCGGTTGTTTGTCAAGTACAACTTATACCAAATTAGATGCGATTACCCTGCATCTCAAACCTAGTGATAGACTGGCTTTGCAATTTGTGGAGAGGTCTATTAGCAATTACCAATTATCTTTAGTTTACTTGAGCTGTGAGATTTGCTCGTCTAACACAGCTAATTTTGAGCGAAGTAGAGGATTTTCCTGTACTGCAAGGATTCGACAGATGCGATCGCGCATCTTTTCGTGGTGTCTGAGAGTAGTGTTAGCATCTGCTTGTAAGCCATAGTGCCGCTCTTTAATTTCTGCCTCTGGCAAGCAAAATAACGCTGCTCCATCCGTTCGTTGAATGCTGCCTTCAAACAGGTCAAAGATTCGTGAGTTGCTAGTGATGGAGTCGTTGGGGTTTTCGCCTCCGTATACATGAAGGCTCAAAAAGGCGAATTTTCCGGGGTTGCCCATCTGGTGAATCATATCTTCAGCTACCGCCTTTACCTGTGCTGAGCTAAACTCCAGCCGCTTCTGGGTTTGCAGCACTCCATCTGTTAAGGTATACATGTAGTCTTCCGCCTCGCCAAAACACTGTACTGCTCCCCATTGGCTTGCGCCGTGGTCATGAATCGTGGTGTAGTCTCCTGGAGCCCAAGACAATACCATAATTTCAAAGGAACCGCCGTGGTAAATTAGCTTTCGACCGTAGCTGTCGGTGATGGGATGATCAAAGTCAGCCCATCCCATCAAGTCTTCCGGTGAGATGCGTGCATCCAAAATGCACTCACGAGCAATTGTCGGTACCATTGCCGACTGATTTTTGATATTGCTAATTAAGCGCTGGATACTCTCGGGAAAACTTTGCTCCGATGAAGTCGCGTTTGCCTGAATAACCTGAATCATTTTTACATCCTCTAATTTTTGAATAAACTTGGTTGTTAGCCAAATTAGTTTAGAGCCTGCATTCCGCAGGTTGGAGGAAAGAACTATGGTATTGTTCAAGCATGACACCAATAGCATCTCCAATTAGAATACAATATCTTGACCACTGCTGCATAGTAGCTGGTATCGTTGACCACATGATATTATAAAATATTTTGAGGAAAAGGCAAAAAGCAAAAGGCAACAAGCAACAGATAAAAAATACAAGTCTCAAACATAAAAAAAAGCCGTAGACATAATGTCCACGGCTTTTTCAATGCCACAGTAAGTGGATTTAAATTTTGATGTCAGTCAGATCCCAAACCTAACCTGATGTGATGTTATTTGATTGGCCAAAGGTCACCCTACGCGACCAGACCGGAGCTTTTCCCAGGGGGGGAAAACCCCCCATAAATTTAGCGATGCAGCGCGGTCTTGGGGGTTTCCCCCATGAGCGACTGCATCAAGACAAAGTGTTATGGCAACAGCCAATACTTCATCATTGTCGTAATCACTTCGTCTGGAACACCAGTTGGCTCCAGAGGGCTCCACTCGCAAATCTCGGCATAGCCAAAGACATAAAGCATGTGCATACTATGCATTACTGCTTGACGAGAGCCTTTCATAGTGTGCTCAACAGGTTGTTTCTTTAGGTTTGGGTTTTTTGACATGAATCAAAGATTGAATTCGTATTTATATTTATAATAATAATTATTCTAACAATTTTGTCAAGGGTTTTTAAAAAAGTTTTTTTGGGTAGTTTTAGGGGGAATAAAAAAACGTTCGCTAAAGTTATACGAACGCTTTTTTGTAAAAAAAATTAACTTACGTGTTGCTGATTATGGGTATGGTTTTGCCCCCCTAGCCCCCCAATTTTGGGGGGAAAAAGACTTTCAAATTCCCCTCCGGTGCGCTTTCCGTAGGCGAATTAAATTCGCCACGGGTCGCACCGCAAAGTTGGGGGATTTAGGGGGCTTGACCAAAACCAGATGATCGCGCATTCATTCCTTGATTCAGCAACGCCTTTTTAATAGCTATTAAGTACACAAAAATTCCCTACTCCCTACTCCCTACTCCCTACTCCCTACTCCCTATTCCCTATTCCCTATTCCCTTTAAATAGAATCACCTCCTGCCTTTTTTGCCTCTTCTACCCAGCTATCAAACAACTCTTGGTTTTTCTCAACCCACTCTTTAGCATGGCGATTAATATCTTCTGAACTGCTCTCACCCTCTTTGATCTTTAAGCTTTCAACGTTAATGTCCTCAGCCGGAATTTGAACCAGTTCAAACCAACGCTTAGCAACTGGGTTAGCTGCCAAAAATTTCTTGTTACCAATAATGCGCTGACGATCCACAGCAAATCCGAGATTTTTTCCGTCTACTGAGGTTCCTTTTTCGGTTATATTTTTTTGCGATTCCGGAAGAGAAGTAAAGGGAACTTCTAACCAAATTACATCTTGATCCGGTTTTAATACGGTAGATATCCAATGAGGATTATAAGCATAATATAAAATACTTTCCCCTTGCTTGTAGCGAGTCATAACATCTGCAAGTAGCACAATGTATTGTCCTCTAGTGTGTTCAACCGTATCTTCTAATCCGTAAGCTTTCAGGTGATGATCGATTACTATTTCGCAAAACCAACCAGGATCACAACCGATTAAATTGGCTTTACCATTGCCGTCTGTATCAAAAAGTTTCGCAATTTTTGGGTCTTTAAATTGTTCCAGGTTAGTAATGTTATATTTCTCAGCCGTTTTTTTATCAATCTGATAGCCTTGTATACCATCAGGAGTAATAACTCCAACTCGCTCTAACTTTTTGGTACCTCCAGCATTTTCAAAGAATTCTTGGTGTCCTCTTTCATAGTTAATAGTACTATAATCTAGGTCGCCATTAGCCACAGAGACATAAATAACCGGATAGGTTATTTCTTTCGGTTCTTCGATTTCATAACCAAGTTTTTCCAGACCAATATTGACGATTTTGGTTTGAAACTGTTCCTCTACCCAGTTACTATGGGCAGAACGAACTTTAGTTTTTTTTCCAGAGGAGGTTGACTCACAGGCACTTAAACCGATTAAAGCTGTCAGAGTGATTCCCAAGGTAAGTTGTTTGATCAGTTGTCTTACTTGTCGTTTCATTAAATCCTCTCCCAGGGTTTTTATCATGAAGTCTTACCTTCAGTCATAACTATAGCAGTTTTTAATGGGGTAGGGAGTAGGGAGAAGGGAGTAGGGAGTAGGGAGTGTGGGGAGGGTTGGAAGTGTGGGAAGTGTGGGGAGGGTGGGGAGATGGGGGAGATTTGGATTAAGGGTAATTATCCTGACATCATATAAACCCAAATAATATATCCTAAACTATACTTATATTGCTAGAATTTTAAGGTTACTAAAAAAAAGCGATGCATCGCTAAAGTTATGCGTAAGCTTTTTTTAGGTGTAATTTTTATGATAGCGTTTATCATACCTATGAGGCATACAAAATTTTTGCCCACTTTCCTGTTCCCTGTTCCCTGTTCCCTACTCTCTGCTCCCTGCTCCCTGCTCCCTGCTCCCTGCTCCCTGCTCCCTGCTCCCTAATAAATTAGCCTTCACCAACATCAAACTGGAGATGAAACTCCACTGACTGAATTAGATTTGTAAAAACATGATATCCTATAGGAAAGGTCAGAAAAACACTTATATCACACCCATTATATCTTCTGGCGCTGCACCTCAAACAAGAAGCAATTATAATCCCTCATTTCATGGTTGACCAACAAACAGGAGAGCTAATGAAAGGTACAGTCATCAAAAATCTCAAACTGCTCAAAGTTGTTGACGGTGACACCATCAAGATACTCTTGGATAATGAGCAAGAATCAATTCGGTTTGTTTGTCTTGACACAGAGGAAAGTCAGCGCGCTGGCAGTAAACCGATAACCAATGCTGGTATCCTGGCCTCACAATGGGCGAAGGAGTATTTCGGGGCAAACGAGCAAGGGATACCCAATCAGGATGTATGGGTGGATCTTGAATTCGACACCAACGATCCGGTGGAGGTTTGCCTGGCGAAACATCGGGGCAATTATGGGCGATTGCTCTGTTATATCTACAAAGCCGGAGAGCAGGAGAATTTCAATGTGCGCATTGTCCGGGAAGGCTGGAGCCCTTATTTTGTAAAATATGGATCGTCGCGCCTCTATCACCGCGAGTTTATGGAGGCGGAGGCGGAGGCTCAAGCCAAAGGCATAGGGATTTGGGATCCAGCCACCAATGCTGGTGGAAAGAGCAGAGACTATACCACCCTGATTCCTTGGTGGTATTTACGAAACCAGGTGGTAGAAGACTACCGTAACGCAGGCAGTCAAGCCGGGGTGCTATCGGTGCGTCTAAACTACAATGAGATCGTAGAAGCGGCTAAAGCTGGCAACCAAATCACAGTATTGTGTGACCTGCAAGGAGGGATTAATCAATGGCCTGGTAATGGTGCTCTGATCTACGCTGGGTCAAGATTTCACCGGTTTAATCTCTGGATTCCCGATCGGGATTCCCAAGCAGCTCAAACCATCTTGGGACTAATTGAAACCCGCTATGCCAAATCGGGTCGAGGCTATGTGTATGTCTCTGGAACCGCGAGTCTTTATCCTCCCAATCAGGATGGTAAGCCTCAAATCGTAATCACAGATGCCAAGCAACTAGCTGATTTCCTGTAAGCTATCAGCTATCAGTTATCAGCTAATGGGCGTAGCCCATTAGCTGATAACTTACAAATCGGCGTTGCTTAATAATAGAAGGATTTTAAGAGTTTTGTGGAATGGGCATCATCCCAAAAATCAAAAGTCATGACATACATACAGATTACGAAAGCCAATGTATATGGTCATGTTTTTATTGTAAGTATGACGCTACTTTTGAAAACTGGTATCAGGCGTGGAACTGGCATCTTGCCAGTTTCAATATATTTTCGGGCGGGCAGGATGCCCACTCTACTCCTATTCAGCGCGAAGATTCAGCAACGTCTACAAATCGGTATTGTGCCGTTAACTATACCGATAGAATAATTAAAATTTTCCTCTCATTGCTTTAATATCAAAAACCTGTTATGATTGATATCATTGCCGGTTTTTGCCTTACTATACTTTATAGTAAGGCCGTCGATAATATCTCCAATTATAGCGTTTTTAATAGTAATAATATAGAGTAAATTTTCCCGACTCCCGACTCCCGACTCCCGACTCCCGACTCCCGACTCCCTACTCCCTACTCCCTACTCCCTACCCCCTATGAAAGATACAGAAACAACCCTGACTAAAGCCTTTACCATAATTCTAAACTATTTAGACGCTAATTTGGAACCCGATCCCAAAGTTGTTAATTATCAAACCGCTAATGATCTTAAGGAAAAACTCGATTTAACCTTACCCGATGAGGGAGTGGCGTTAGAAGCGTTAATTCCTATAGTAGAATCTTACCTGAACTATAGCGTTAGAACCGGTAGCACTCAATTTTTTAATCTACTTTTTAGTGGGTCTAGTATTCCGGGAATTATAGGCGACATGGTGACCAGTGCCACCAATACTACCATGCACACCTATGATGTCGCCCCAGTAGCCACCCTGATGGAAATAGAATTGATTAAACAATTGAACAGTTTAGTGGGGTTTAATCCAGGTGAAGGGTTGATGGTAACTGGAGGAAGTAATGCTAATCTGATCGGAATGCTTTGTGGACGACATCAAGTTTTACCAGAAGCTAAATTGCAGGGATTGGGTAATCATCAGTTAGTCGCCTTTGTTTCCGATCAAGCTCATTATTCCTATTTAAAAGCTGCCAATTTGTTAGGGATTGGTATCAAAAATTTAGTCAAGGTTAAGTCTGATGTTGATGGCAAAATGATTCCCGAAGCACTAGAAGCTGCGATTCAACAGAGCTTATCAGAAGAAAAAACACCGTTCTTTGTGGGTGCAACTGCCGGTACAACTGTTTTAGGAGCCTTCGATCCGTTACCAACCCTTGCCGAAATTACTAGGAAATATGGCTTGTGGCTGCATGTGGATGCGGCTTGGGGTGCCCCGGTTTTATTCAGTGAAAAACACCAGCATTTGTTAGCAGGAAGTGAGTTATTTGATTCCTTTACTTGGGATGCTCATAAGTTAATGGGAGTTCCTTTAATTTGTTCGGCTATTTTAGTCAAAGAAAAAGGAATATTGTCAGAGGCTTGTTCTGGGGGAGGTACCGATTATCTATTCCATGATGATGAAAATGATTTATATAATTTAGGAACTAAATCGTTACAATGTGGTCGGAGAGTAGATGCCCTAAAATTATGGCTGTGTTGGAAATACTATGGTAAAAAAGGTTATGAGCAGCTGGTCAATCATTTATTTGACCTAGCTAATTATGCCACCGAGTATATCCGCCGTTGCGATAATTTAGAATTAATCGCTGAACCACAATTTTTTAATATTTGTTTCCGTTATATCCCCAAAGATGAACCGCTTGACGCTACTGGGTTAGACCAGCTGAATCTAGACATACGCAACCGATTATTTCATTCGGGAACAGCTTTTGTAAACTATGCTCATTATCAAGGTCTGGTTATGATTCGGTTAATTCTCGCTAACCCTGAATTGCAAAAAGCCGATCTAGAAACGTTTTTCCATAATTTACTTGATTATGGTAAACTATGTGAAGCTGTTAAAGGATAGAAGAAATAATGAAAGATAGCAAAGACTTTTACGAAGGGATCGGATTGACTTTGCTCGATCCTCAAAATGAGACAGAAGGAGTCAGGGAGTATCAGAAGTTAGAAGAAGAATTTATCAAGAGAACCTTTGAAGGGGTGGATAGTGTTCTGGAGGTAGGATGTGGTGAGGGACGTTATCTTCGTCGTAAGCATTCAGGTGTAGAGATTGACAAAGTCACCCCACTCACTTCAAAAGCGGAATCAGAGACAATTCGTGAGAACGCTGCCTGACTGCTAAGGACACAGCCTGACTCAGGAACTTTATGGTATTA
>NZ_JAAHHM010000133.1:0-16940 GCF_010692445.1 Moorena sp. SIO3E8
CGTCGAATTAAATTCGCCACGGGTCGCACCATTAGCATCGCTAAAAATCATCATTGTCTTGATCCCAAGCGCGAGTGGGGGAAACCCCCGTGAGGCCACTGCATCGCTTGTCTGTACCCCCACACCCCACACCCCACACCCAATACCCCACACCTGAGGTCAAAGTAAAAAACCTACCCTTATGAGCACAGCCCCTCCCCATTAGCGACGGCATCAAGACAGTGAAATTGGATATTTTGTGAGTTGTAGCTAATTGTAAAATTTCTGTCTACTAATTGTGAAAATTATGTCTAGTCTTTATAAATGAAATCTCTCGGTAGATAGTTTTTTTTTGCTATACTTTTTAAGTATGATTTACTTGTATAAAGTCTGGTTGTAACGCTTTTATATAAGCTGACAGCCATGGTATCTTGAAATCATGATATTGCTTAATTGTCTACTTGTGGCGTTAGCTGTATTGTAAGCATTCAGCCGTCAGCCGTCAGCCGTCAGCCTTGTGGCACAGGCTTTGGCCACGCTACGCGAATGGCCACGCTGTGCGAACGATGCTGTGAGGTAACTCAGCATTATTCCAATGCTTACTTGTTTTATTCCAAAGCTGATAGCTGTTCGCGAAGCGTGCGCGTAGCGCTTTAGCTGTTCGCGAAGCGTGCGCGTAGCGCTTTAGCTGAATGCTTACGCTGTATTATACATACAACTGTAGTATCCAGTAATAATGCTACTGGACAGTATATTATACAATTATAGAAAAACTGATAAAATTTATCTGAGTGAGTGGCAACAAGCGCCCCAAAGTACTTGCTAGATATAGCTTTAAGGTTAAAATGGATATCAAACTATCTATACATATACAAAAAAAACATAGTTTGAATTACTCATAAATCACCTGATTAGTTAGTCTAAGTTTATGAAAAATTATTGTAATAATTTGGTCAATTAATTTACAACATTTATCCCCATAATTATTATATCGTATCTGTAACCTATTCAGAAATTTTCCCCGATGAAAACTGTTTCGATAATTATCCCAGTATACGGCGTTGAAAAGTATATTGCTACCGCATTAAAGTCGGTTATAAACCAGACTTATAAAAACTTTGAAGTGTTAATAATAGACGATGAATCTCCCGATAAAAGTGTCAATATTTGTCGAAAATTATCCGATAATAGAATTAACATTATTCACCAAACTAATCGGGGACTTGCTGGAGCGCGAAATACAGGAATTCGCCATGCAAAAGGAGATTATTTAGCGTTTTTAGATGGAGACGACTTGTGGTTACCTCAGAAACTGGAAAGACATATGGAACACTTAGAAAAATTCCCAGATGTCGGGATTAGTTTTAGCCGTTCTGCTTTGATTGATGAAGCTGGAAATTTTATGGGTGCCTATCTAATGCCTAAGCTAACTAATATTACTATATCTGATTTGTTTCGAGAGAGCCCGATCGGGAACGGTTCGGCTGCTGTAGTTCGTCGGGAAGTCTTTGACACAATTAAGTATCAGGATAATCTTTACGGCTCTACAGAAGATTATTACTTTGATGAAAACTTCCGTCGTGCTGAAGATCTTGAATGTTGGCTTCGCATCGCTATTCAAACTGACTGGAAAATTGAGGGAATACCTGAACCATTAACCCTCTATCGAATTAATACACAAGGGTTGTCAGCTAATCTTTTCAAGCAGTTAGAGTCCTTAGAACAAATGATTGAAAAGACCCGTTCCTATGCTCCCACACTGACCAGCCGATGGGAAAACATTTCTAGGGCTTACCAATTGCGGTACTTGGCTAGGAGTGCGGTTCGTCTTAAAGTAAGTTCAGATGCTGTGACACTTATACATCGCTCATTATCCAATCACTGGCGTATCCTACTAGAACAGCCACGGCGAACAATCTTAACCTTAATAGCTGCTTATATGCTTTGGTTATTACCGAAGTCTTTATATGCTCACATTGAATTGCTTGTCTCTAGGCTGCTCAACAATTTTAAAAAACATCCTCTTGTCCAAAACTAGTACCGCTCGCGGAATTCAAAATTAAAAATTCAAAATTAAAAAACCTTATATAGCGTTTTTTAATTCTAATGAGGTACACAAAACTTTTTACCTCTTTCCTCTTCCGACTTTACTGCTCCCTGCTCCGTTCGCGTAGCGTGGCCTACGGCCTCAGTACCTGCTCCCTAAAAGCAAACAAAATGCACCTTAATAGCTGAAAATCGCTATAGAATAAGCTTATTCTATAAGCGTTTGCCTAGTTTGGCATCTTATCTTTATTGACCTTGTGCTTCCTAGCATGGTTAACTAATTTCAAGGTTTGAGTATACTATGAACAAAGTATCGGTAATTATTCCAGTATATAAGGTTGAAAAATACATAGCAGCCACAGTATAATCTGTGCTCGATCAAACCTATAAAAATTTTGAGCTGCTACTCATTGATGATGGCTCTCCTGACAACAGTATCGAAATATGTAAACAAATTAACGATCCGAGAATTAAAATTATTCGTCAGGATAATCAAGGAGTATCAGCGGCTAGAAACACTGGCATTCGCCATGCTGAAGGAGAGTAGATCGCTTTCTTAGATGGAGATGACCTCTGGGTTCCAGAAAAGCTAGAAAAGCATGTTTTGCATCTAGAAACATCACCCCATGTAGGAGTCAGTTTTAGCTATTCTGCGTTAATTGATGAAACAGGAACTCCGTTAGGAATCTATCAAATAGCCAAAACTAAAGATATAACTACAGATTACATCATGTGTCGTAATCCCATTGGGAATGGTTCAACACCAGTGATTCGGCGAGAGGTGTTTGAAGCAATTCGATACCGAGACGATCAGGCTACGGAGGATGCTTATTTTGATACTCAATTGCACAATATCGAAGACGTGGAATGTTGGCTGCGCATGGCGATTAAAACTGATTGGTACATGGAAGGTTTGCCAGAGCCGCTGACTTTATATCGTATTCATTCACAAGGGCATTCAGCTAGTATACTCAAGCATATAAATTCTCTAGAAAAGGTGATTGAGAAAACACGTGCCTATGCTCCAGAGGTAATTGCTGAATGTGAAAAGCCAGCCCGCGCCTATTATTTACGGTTTGGTGCTCGACGTGCACTCAGCATCAAAGAAGGCTTGATGGCAACAGAATTGTTTAATAAGGCTTTAGCGACTTACTGGCGTATTTTGCTAGAGGAACCGCTTCGTACTCTGTTGACCGGGGCTGCTGCTTATTTGCTCCGACTTTTACCTAAAACTATTTACCAGCAAATGGAAGCTGTGGCTTTAAAAACGACAGGAGCTTCACAAAAGCGCCGAATTTCTCAGGAGCAAGCTTAGTATTTGATATAGCAGTTCTTATTTGGGTGAGGTACGTCGTCGGGGCAGGGCTGTTTCAAAGTATGACTAGAATTTCACGGGTAGGATGATAGGGAGATAGGATAATTATTATTAATATTTTTAAGGTTAAAAATACCCTATATCCATCACCCTATCTCCCTTTCCATTGATATAACAATTTTTTTTATTACTTAAAATAAAATATATCTGCTTAATAAGAGGGGGAGGGGTGAATAAAAATTACTGTACTTTATAAGTATGCTAAACGCCATATTGTGCTTTAAAAATAGGTTTTTTTGTAAACTATTGTAAATACAGCTGATCACCACCGATTAGTTTATGCTAGAACTGAAAAGCTAAGCTTTATACGCAGCTAAAAAATGAATCTACCTTTAACAATCAAAACTCACCTGAAAGAGTTAGTGATTGGCACACGGTTTGAGCCTGCGGCAAGAAGTATTGTTGATTTAATCAACCCTCCCAGCAAAGATATCCTGAGGAGCAGGGAAGATGACACCTATGTCTATCAGATTATGAAGCGGATTTTAGACAAATCCTCAAACTGTATCGATGTGGGTGCCAACATGGGGAGTGTGTTGACAAAAATATGCCAAGTGGCTCCCCTCGGTCAGCACTATGCTTTCGAGCCGGTTCCCCGACTGGCTACTCGGCTGGAAAAACGGTTCCCAAAGGTTGATGTTAGGCAAATTGCCTTGAGTGATTTAGAGGGAGAAACCACGTTCTTCCATGTTGTTGATGCCCCAGCACTCAGTGGTCTAAAACACAGAGACTACACCCATTGGGGCTATAACAATGCTCAAACAGAATCGATTGCCATCAAAACTCAAAAACTTGATGACATCCTTCAACCTGACTTCAAAGTTAAGTTTATTAAGGTAGATACAGAAGGAGCAGAGTTTCAGGTTTTCAAAGGTGCTATCCGAACCTTAAAAACCCACAAGCCTTACCTAGTCTTTGAATTTGGTCGTACTGCCATGGTTGATTATAAAACAACGCCAGGTATGATGTATGATTTCCTAGTCAACCAGTGTGGTTTTAAGTTTTTTAAACTTAACAGTTGGCTAGAGGGGTTAGCTCCACTCAGTAAGACGGAATTTGCCATAATCTGTGAAGAAGGCTCTGCTTGGAATTTCTTGGCTACGCCTTAGCAATAGCTAGAAAACACAGGAGCATTCTGTAGGATTTAGAAAAAACTGGGCAACAAACCCTATAAATCCCTAGAAATAGTTATAAATAGTAGGGTGGGTTATTAAAGTACTCTACTAGTAGAGTTACTGGGGAAGTCTTGTCCTAGTTGCTGATCTATTATTTCTGTCAAGAACCTGGGAGTAGTGCAACCCCACGCATAGAATCCGGGGGCTTGTAACCTCAATACTTGACCAGCTTAAGTCCTAAGCGGACTCCGTTGTCAGTAAGTGTTCAAGTTCCTACCTTGGGATGCGTCGCTAGTTCCAAGCTCTAGAACCAAATTGTTAAACATCTGTATCAGGTTAAGGGAGTGCAATTTGGATAGTACCGACTGACAACATTAGCGTTCGCGGCAGCGTGTGCGAAGCACTCAGCGAACTTAACCCTAGAAATAGGAGTAAACGTAATTATGCGCGTATTTGTACTCGACAAAAACAAAAAACCATTAGACCCTTGTCAGCCTGCTAGAGCCAGAATTCTACTCAAACAGGGGAAAGCAAGAGTTCTAAAAAGATACCCGTTCACAATCATTATGCCAGAATTGGAGGTCAAAAACTGTGTAACCCACGAACATCAACTCAAAATAGACCCCGGTGCTAAGACTACGGGCTTAGCCATTGTCCAGGATAATAAAGTTGTTTGGGGAGCTGAACTAACTCACAGGGGTTTTCAAATCAGAGATGCTCTAATCTCTCGTAGGCGGTTAAGGCGTTCTAGGCGTAACCGGAAAACTCGTTACCGTCAGCCTAGATTTTTGAATCGAAAACGCTCAGTTGGCTGGCTAGCTCCTAGTTTAATGTCACGAGTTCACAATATCTTGACTTGGACTAAAAAGTTAAGTAGATTATGCCCAATTGTTGGTATTTCTCAGGAGTTAGTCCGTTTTGACACTCAAAAAATGGAAAATCCCGAAATATCTGGTGTCGAGTATCAGCAAGGCACATTGTACGGGTATGAACTACGGGAGTATCTACTTGAAAAATGGAACCGCCAATGTGCTTACTGTGGAGCAGCTAACACTCCTCTAGAAATAGAGCATATCAAGCCATTAGCTAGGGGAGGCTCTAACCGAGTCTGTAACTTAGCTATTGCTTGTCACAAATGTAATCAGACGAAAGGAGTTCAGGAAATCGAACA
Source organism: Moorena sp. SIO3E8 (assembly GCF_010692445.1). Classification (NCBI taxonomy): domain Bacteria; kingdom Bacillati; phylum Cyanobacteriota; class Cyanophyceae; order Coleofasciculales; family Coleofasciculaceae; genus Moorena; species Moorena sp. SIO3E8. The sequence continues at coordinate 5,687 of NZ_JAAHHM010000133.1, forward strand.
ATTTTTGTCTGGCAAACCTAGTGTCTTAAAGCGAGTTTTGGCTCAGGCGAAAAAGCCTTTAGCTAATGCAGCAGCGGTTAACTCAACCAGATGGAAATTATACAATCACCTTAAGTCAACTGGTTTACCGATTGAGACCGGTAGTGGTGGATTAACTAAGTATAATCGTTGCCGTCAAAATCTCCCTAAAACCCATTGGTTGGATGCCGCTAATGTCGGTAAAGTTGATAACTTGTACATCGAAAGCTATCAACCATTATTGATTACAGCTAAAGGACATGGAACTCGTCAGATGTGTCGAACGAATAAGTTTGGTTTCCCGACTCGTTATGTCCCCAGGTACAAAGAAGTTAAAGGTTTTCAAACCGGAGATATTGTAAAAGCCATTGTAACCAAAGGTAAGAAAATAGGAACCTATACAGGCAGAGTAGCTACTCGCCAAACCGGCTCATTTAATATCTCTACAAAACCTGGACTGGTTCAAGGAATTAGTCACAAATATTGCAGCGTTATACACCGGAAAGATGGATACTATTATAGTTTATAATTCCCAGGAAACTCTGTCAAACTGCTGTTTATGTAAGGGGAGCGACTCCTTCCCATGCATGAATGACAGGGGTTTCCGTCGCTCCCCTTACCAACCCCTATTTTTTTGATGATTGACTGGCTTGCGATCGCACTCAGGGTGCTTTTAGGCTTATTTATTTTTGCGATTGGGCTAACCCTTGCTAAGTGGATTCCCAATCACCGGATTCGAGCTATTACCCAACCAAACCGTTGGTTTAGGCAAAGGGTTACTCTAGGACTGATGCTCCTGACTAGTTTGATGATGCTCGGGTCAATTCTATTGGTCACTGATATCGTTAAGGTAAATTCAGGACAGGCTGAGGTAGTTAGCTCTGGGAAATACCAGAAAAACATCCGCCTCGGAACAACTAATGTAGCGATTGGAGGTGGTGGTTATGTCACTGGTGTTTACCTCCATCCACTGGAGAAAGACTTAGTTTATATTCGGACTGATGTGGGTGGCTTCTATCGTTGGGATGAGGGGAAGCAACGTTGGATTCCCCTGACAGAACACTTTCCCTTCTCTGAGAGAAACTACTATGGAGGAGAAGCACTGGCTGTTGATCCCAATGATCCAACTATTGTCTATATTGCAGCTGGAAAATATCCCTGGGCTGAACCGGGAGCACTATTTAAATCTACCGATAAAGGACAAACTTGGACAAAGTTGAACCTAGACCTCAAGATGGGGGCTAACCACAAGAAAAAATGGCTAGGAGAGAGACTAGCTGTTGATCCGTTCAATTCCAATATTATCCTGTTCGGCTCTAGAGAAGATGGACTCTGGAAATCATCGGATGCTGGTGCTACCTGGGAAAACGTCACCTCTTTTGCAGGTAAACCAGATAACAAAATTGGTATTACAGCGATTGTCTTTGATAAACAGGTACCGGGCTTAGTTTATGCTTCTCCCTATGGAGATGGCATCTACAAATCTACTGACTCTGGGGTCAGCTGGACTCAGGTAGCTGGTAGCCCAAAAACAGTCAATCGCATGGCTGTGGGAAAAAATAATATCCTCTACGTCACCAGTACCAGTAATCCTGGAGTCCACAAGTATGGCAATGGTGTCTGGAAAACCATGAAACCAGGAGGATCTAATCGCATTTTTGGTACGCTCAGTGTGAATCCTGCTAATCCTGAGGATATCTTAGTTGCCCTCAACCGCACACAAAAAACGAAATTCTACCGTTCCCTGGATGGCGGCGCTACCTGGAAACAGCAGCTGACTTCTGCTAACAACACTATTCCCTGGTGGCCGAAGAAGTATTTTGCCAATCATATGGCAGCGATGGAATTTGACCCAAAAGTACCGGGAAGAGTTTGGTTTACGGATTGGTACGGTGTATGGCGGACAGATGATCTTAATGCTAATCCCGTTGTTTGGACTAACTATGCCGCTGGACACGAGGAAGTGGTTCCGTTTACTCTGGTTTCACCACCCCGTGGTCCGATACTGGTAAGTGGGGTGGCGGATGTGGATGGTTTCTACCATAACCAAGGATTAGATACTTACCCGTCTCAACGACTTGGTCTGGGGGAGCCCGGTAAGTCATTCCAGGAAACCTATAGTATTGCTTACTGTGAAACTAAACCCTTGCAGATGGTTCGGGTTGGTGGTAACCGCTGGAATTCAACCTATACTGGAGCTACTTCCACCGATGGTGGTCTGACATGGCAACAGTTTGCCTCATTTCCAGACAATACGATGCCGATGCGGGTCGCTATGTCTGCTACTAACCCCAATTTATTTGTTGTGACAGTTAGTCAAGGTCAGCCCCTGCGCACTACCGATGGGGGGGTGAGCTGGCAAAAGGTTTCAGGATTACCCAATGGTCCCGGTGGTCCATGGAATTGGTCTCAATCTTTAGCGGCAGACTCTGTAGATGGCAACAGGTTTTATTACTATGCTAAAGGCAAAGTCTATCGTTCCAATGATGGCGGCTCATCTTTTCAAATTGTGAATGATTCACTTCGCAATGAAGGTTGGCATTCCCTGAAAACGGTGCCAGGGGTTAAGGGTGAAATTTGGCTGAGTCTAGACAGTAAGGGTTTTTATCGCTCTACCGATGGCGGTCAGTCATTCGTCAAGCTGCCTTCAGTAACTAGAGCTCACCTATTTGCCTTTGGTAAAGCACCCCAGGGCAGCGACACTCCAGCACTGTATATTTATGGAAATATTGATGGAAATGTTCCCAATGTCGAGAATGGGGTTAGGAATCGGGAAGCTACAGGGACTTCAGGAAGCTCAGCCAAAAGCCGTGCCCAAGAACCAGGAATATTCCAGTCTCTTGACATGGGACGCACGTGGACAAGGATGGGCGATCGCTCCCGACCAATTGGCAATAGACCTACTGTGATGGAGGCGAGTAAGCAGGAGTTCGGACTGGTCTTTATTGGTACCAATGGTAGGGGAATATACTACGGATCACAATAGGGTTAATTTTGATTAATTCCTTAAGATTTTTATAAAATTTTCCTTGTAATTAGGGTAATCGTTATTGAATAGGGAATACACTAAATAACTGACTTGTTTCGTGTTAATCAGGGAATCAAACGATGGCAATCCTGCAATTTTTAATCATTAGCGCCATTTGTATGGTGTTAATCAAGTTTGTTGCCTCTTGGTTTGGGTATGGCAACATACCGATACTGAATAAATTAGTGACAATTATTCTCAGCGTCTTCGTGACCTTTGAAATTGTTCAGCTGGTGCAAGCTATAATTGTGAAATTTGGTTGAGGGCTGTTCGCCCTTGGCGTTCCCGTAGGGTCGGTTGAGGGTTGAGGGAGGGTTGAAGGTTGAAGGTTGTTCGCCTTTGGCGTTCCCGTAGGGTAGGTTATCCGGTTGAAGGTTGTTCGCCTTTGGCGTTCCCGTAGGGTAGGTTATCCGGTTGAAGGTTGTTCGCCTTTGGCGTTCCCGTAGGGTAGGTTATCCGGTTGAAGGTTATCCGGTTGAAGGTTGACCTTCAATAAGATGCGATCGCTTAAATTATTAATAAGTTACTAAAGTTAAAAGTTGACTAGAGCGTTTCTCCTACTTATGAGGTAAAGTCAATTTTCTTACCCCTACTCCCTACTCCCTACTCCCTATTCCCTACTCCCTACTCCCTACTCCCTACTCCCTACTCCCTACTCCCTACTCCCTACTCCCTACTCCCTACTCCCTACTCCCTACTCCCTGTATTACCCGTTTCTAGCAGTGTCTGCAGAATCAAATAGGCTGAAGTAGCACCAGGGTCTTGATGTCCAGCACTGCGCTCTCCTAAATAACTGGCTCGTCCCTTCTTGGCCACCAACGGAATAGTATTTTTCATCCCTTGTTCTGCGGCGTTGACGGCCTGTTGCAAGGCTGCTAGCATACTGTCTCCTTGATCTACAGCTTGTGCGAAGGCATTGGCTGCGGGTGATAGAGCATCTAACATGGTCTTATCTCCCAAGTTGGCTTTGCCTCGCTGGACGACTCCCTCCACTGCTGCTTGGAATAGTTTGACCATATCCTCTTTTGTCAGTTCTTGCTTTCCTGCTACTGCTGCACTTGAGCGCAAGAACAGGGTGCCATAAAGTGGTCCACTGGCACCTCCCACAGTGGAAATTAGAGTCATGCTGACGGTTTTGAGAATACTGCCAATGTCTTTATCTGCCACTTTAGGAAGCTCAGTGATCACCTTTTGAAAGCCACGATTCATATTGATACCGTGGTCAGCATCACCAATAGCAGCATCAAGTTCGGTTAGATAGTCCTTGTTTTGTTCTAGTACAGTAGCGACTGCTTGTAACCACTGTATAATTTGATGTTTAGTTATCGTTACCATAGTGGCAGAGTGGGTCAGGGGGTGAGAGCCTCAGGGTAGCAATGAGCAATGAGCAATTAGCTAAGCTTTACCATACTGATGCTCCCAGATATCATATCAATCATAATCCCCAACGCAGGGCTGGTGTCTTGACTGGTGCATCCCAGAATTTAATTAGCTCATCGTTCATTTTGAGTAGGGTAATCGAGCAGCCTTGCATTTCTAGAGAGGTAATATAAGGACCAATCAGACTACGCACGATTTCTAGTCCCTTTTGTTCACAGATTTGGGCTAATTTGCGATACACAATGTACAGTTCCGACAGGGGAGTACCACCCATGCTATTCACGAATGCCAGAATGCGATCGCTTTTCTGAAAAGGGGGGTCAGTTATTTCAAACTCTATCCATTCTGCTTTATCTTCATCCCACTCTCGCACTGTGCGGCTATAGGCAGAATCTTCAATAATCGATAGCGCTAGCATTTCAGTTATCTCATCTGCTGATTTGAGGGACATTCGTTGTCTTCCTGGTTCCCCGTGAATGCCAATCCCAAATTCTATTTCTGCTTCCCCCAAGTCAAACATGGGACTCCCCTTAGCAGGAGGGGTGCAGGATGTCAAGGCCATACCCATGCTGCGTCCATTACCATTAACCTGGCGACAGAGATTAGCCAGTTGTTTGAGGTCATAACCAGCAGCAGCAGCAGCGCCACAGATTTTCTCGGCTAATAATGTCGTCCCTACCCCGCGCCTGCCTTGAGTATAGAGGCTATCTTTAACCGCTACATCATCATCAATTAGGATATTGAGGACTCGGATGCCTTCTGAGATAGCTAATTCCGCAGCTAACTCAAAATTCATCACGTCACCGCTATAGTTTTTGACAATATTAAGAACCCCTGCACCACTGTTGACTATTTTGGCAGCTTCTAGCATTTGGTCGGGGGTGGGAGAGGTAAACACTTCACCGGGACAGGCGGCATCTAACATTCCCGCACCCACAAAGCCCCCGTGCAAGGGTTCATGACCACTACCACCACCGGAAATAATCGCGACTTTGTTTGATATGGGAGCATCAGCACGGTAGATCAAGGGGGGGTCAAGATTAAGTTTGAGCAGGTCAGGATGGGCTAAAGCCATGCCTTCTAGGCTTTCTCTGACAACATTATCGGGATGGTTTATTAATTTTTTCATGATTGATATCAGTAGTCATGGGTAATGGGTAATGGGTAATGGGTAATTGGTGATCCCATTAACCATTACCTAGGCTTTACAATACCGATGCTACCGAACTTGATATCAGTCGGACTCCGCTATAGTCTTCCCCATCTTCCCATCCCTTGCCCCAACTTCCCCCTTGACCAATATTTCCATCTCCCCTAAGACTTTTGTTTGACAGGATTGAAGCGAAGAACATTACTCAAGCTGTTAGTCTGGTCAGTCCAAAATGACAGTTTGCTGTACCTGTCAAACAAATCTGGTGGTAAGACTGTGCGCCGGGGAATAAATTCCACTCGGCGATTTACCTTGTGCAATCCTGGGGTTCGTAGCCTAGCATCGAATTCCGGTTCGTCGTATTCTACCTGCTCGAAATTGTGCTCGAAGGGCTCCTCTCCTAGAAACTGGTAGATTAGGTTTAAGGTATCTGCTGGACACCTGGTCAACAATTCATAATCTACCAGCAGCAATTTATTACCCTGTTCGCTGTAGAACGCTTCCTTGAGAGCATTGTAAGCAAATCCCACTAGGCGATCGCCTTTAGATAGGGCTTCAGTGCGGCTGTAGACAGTGAAATTTTCTTGATGATTGAACAAACCAGACACTTCCAGGGCGTTGCGTCGTACCAGGCGTTCTAAGCTATCCATGATCCAAGCTACGTTACGGACACAGCACACTATCTTGGATTCCGGGAACAATTCACTAATCAAAGGTAGTTTGCTGCACCAGAGGCGGTTGGTATCAAAGATAAGTTGTTGCTCTTCTACTGAGTGGCGGTAGTAGGCCGCAAATAGACTCTGGAGGATGTCACGCTTCTGCTCTGGGGAGATGAAAATCGCCCCCTCACTGTTGCTCATTCTTTCCAGGAGGCAACTGACCAACTCTCCTACAGCACTAGTCATGCCAGCGTGAAAGCGGGGATTCTGGCGCAGCAATGCTGCTAGCAAAGTTGACCCAGAACGAGGTAGGCCAGAGATGAAGTGGATAGACTGAGGCAGTATCTGTTTGATTTGATGGTCAGTGTCAAAATCGAGAATCTGTGCTATCGGTGTCTGAGGTAGGTTTGGTTTGGTTGATTGGGTCTGGCAAGTAGTTGCTGCAGAAACTAACTCGGTCGTTTTCATTTGATGTTTAATTATATAGCAATTCTTATTTCGGTGAGGTACAAATTTTGGGTTTTAGGGAATAGGGAATCGGGAATCGGGAATCGGGAACAGGGAGCAGGGAATCGGGAATCGGGAACAGGGAATCGGGAGCAGGGAGCAGGGAATCGGGAATCGGGAACAGGGAATCGGGAATCGGGAATCGGGAATCGGGAATCGGGAATCGGGAATCGGGAATCGGGAATCGGGAGCAGGGAAAAAATCCTGTTTACCTGATAGGTATTAGAAGCACCATAATCTGATCTGAGGATAATTACCCTTCATAAAAATCTCCCCATCTCCCCATCACCCCATTTCCCCATCACCCCATCACCCCATCTCCCCATCACCCCATTTCCCCATCACCCCATCACCCCATCTCCCCATCTCCCCATCACCCCATCTCCCCATCACCCCATCTCCCCACACTGTCACCTTGTCAGGATAGGGTGTTAGTGGGATCGTTCTCGCTTAGATACTGATAAAGTCTCCAGCATCAATCACACTAGCATCCACCCCAACCAAAGATGCTAAGACTTCATCAGTGCTATCAACCTGGAGTAGAGTACCGTTATCACCTTGGACAATTTCCAGTTGGTCAAAGCTCAAACCATCTAAAGTGAATTGATCGATGCCATCAGAGTAGTCCAGGATAGTATCTTCACCATCACCAGCTCTCAAGACAAACAAATCACGACCGGAACCACCTTCAAGGGTATCATCCCCTTGGCCGCCATCAAGGGTGTCTCCACCGCGACCGCCAAGGAGTAAATCATGATCATTGCCACCAAACAGCAGGTCTTTGCCAGAACCACCATTGAGAGTATCACAGCCATCATTACCAAATATAGTGTCTTTACCACTGAAACCTGATAAGGAATCATCACCTTTACCACCGGAGAGATTATCACGTTGAGTACCCATGAGAATCCCAATTGATATAACTGGTGGAAGGGTTACTGGTGGAAGGGTTACTGGTGGAGTAACTGGTGGAGTAACTTGCTGTACTTCAAAAGCACCAATATCCGCACTACTTCCCAATACTCGATCAAATCCAGCACCTCGTTGGTCAGTAGTCAAGCTATTAGGATTGCTGCCAGCATCAATGGCAGGGCTACCAGGAAGAAGTGCTAGGGTCTCAGTAGGACCACCATTGTTTTGTAATGGACCGAGGAGCGGATCAATGGGATTAGCGCTGGTTCCAACTAAATCACTACTCATAAAGCCAGTTACACCATCACCATTTCCAATCAGGTTGTTGCCACCACTGGTCACATTCCCGAAAATATCATTATCATTCTGATTATTGGCAATGATGGTGCTAGCGATATTAGCCGTTCCGCTGAAGATGTTGATGCCGCCGCCGTCGTCGCCAGCCTCATTAAAGGCAATGGTGCTGTTAGCGATATTAGCCGTTCCGCTGAAGATGTCGATGCCGCCGCCGTCGATGCCAGCCTCATTAAAGGCAATGGTGCTGTTAGCGATATTAGCCGTTCCGCCGCCGTTGACGCCGATGCCGCCGCCGTAGTTAGCAGAATTATTATAGGCAATGGTGCTGTTAGCGATATTAGCCGTTCCGCCTAAGATCCTGATGCCGGCATAGTTGTTAGCCACATTATAGGCAATGGTGCTGTTGTTGATAGTTAGTATTTCAGTATTATAGATACCACCACCACTTGAGGCGTTACCTCCGGTAATGGTCAACCCATTAATCCCCACGGTTTGATCAGGGCTTCCATTTCCATCATCTATGTTAAAGACACGGGATTGAGCGTCAGCATCTACAGTGATATTAGCACCATTACCTTCGATGCTCAGATTACTGGTAATCACCAGTTGTCCATTAGTAAGGGTAATTGTTTGTCCATTGAGGTTGGGAGCAAAGTCAATTATATCGTCCCCTGGGGTATTATTGGCTGCCTCAATGGCATCTCGCAGAGAAACACCACCCGTACCAATGCCATCATTTTCATCAATTAAGGTGTCAACAGTGAAAGTTGCCATATATTTCTCCTGGTATTGTTTCTAGGAAATTAATTCCTGTATTCAAGGTATTGACTAGCTCACTATGAAATTCCACAAACAAAATTAATTAAGCGATCACCCTAAGGGATTTTACTGAGCTAGTTATCAAAATAGTTTATCAAAACGTACCAATATTTATCCCCTAAAACTCGTAGCTTAATCAAAGCTTTAATTAGCTTAAAATAGAAAATTCTACTGGGTTGAAATTCGGTGAAATCTAAAAGGGAATAGGGAATCGGGAATCGGGAATCGGGAATCGGGAATCGGGAATCGGGAATCGGGAATCGGGAATCGGGAATCGGGAATCGGGAATCGGGAATCGGGAATCGGGAACAGGGAAGAGATAAGAGGGAATAGGGATGCGCTGCATTAAGAGGTGCGACAATAAGCGCGAATTTAATTCTTAATGGTAAGAGCGCACCTCAAAGGGAATCAACGTCAAAGAAAACTGTACCTCATGAGTCCTAGAAACGCTATAGCATTTTCATTTGAGATGTAAACTGAGAAGGTCTTATTTGATTTTATTAAAAAACGATGGAGCTCTTGCCCCTATTGCCTATTGCTAGCATGCCTATTGCCTTTTTCGACAATCTCTGATTTTACAACTCGTTTGAAAACGCTATAGCTGAATGCTGATAGCTGTTCGCGTAGCGTGCGCGTAGCGCTTAAGCTGATAGCTGATAGCTTAGCTAATCACTATCCACCAAAACAGTAATGGCTGCAACAGCAATCAGCATCTCATCATTTTTATCATTAAGTTCTGGAATCGCCCTGCCTTGAACCACCATTCCACCGGACTCAAGGGATAGAGTTTTCTGACCAAAAGGGAGTACAGCCAGTACTTCATCTTCCCGGACTTGCTCTGGGTAAGGCACGGCGACTTGAACTTCAACTATCATTTGATTGGGATGCTCTAAACCAGCTACTTCCCAAACACCAGGCAAGGCATTGTGAGCAATAGCGTTGCGTACGGCTCTTGCTGCTGCTACGGTTGGGTCTTGACCGTGTTGGTCTACTCCCATCCCCATTTCAATAATTAAGCGTTTACGAACCATGGCGAGTATATTGAATGCGCAACCGTGGAATTGGGTCATCCTGTGATTCTGGGACAGTATCACGACCGATTTCTTGTAAGCCCAATTCCTCAAAGTAAGCTAGTTCTGTATCCGACAACGGCCAAGGAGGACCATCCGGTTCAGTGTCGCTATCCCGAAATCGAGTGATCACTAAGAGGGTTCCTCCTGGGGCAACTAAGGATGCGATCGCATTCATCACAGTTGACCGCACCTTGAGGGGTAAGGCTTGAATGTTACGGCATTCAAAGACAAAATCAAATTTGTGATGCCATGCTGGATCTAAAGCAAATAAATCCGCCACTTGGTACTTGACTTGGGAATCGGGAAATCGTTTTTGGCACCATGCGATCGCAGTCGGGGAAATATCAAAGGCAGTCACTTGGAAACCCTGCTGCGCCAACGCTTCAGCATCATCCCCTAACCCACAACCAACCACTAGGGCAGAGCGACCCGACCCTTGGGGTATATTACGCTCTAACCAATCCTGTAGATAGGGATGGGGTGTATTACGCGCCCAAGGTATTTGCCCCGAATCCCCATTAGCTTCGGCATATAAAACCTCAAACCATTGAGATGGATTATCTTGGCGAATTGATTCCGATGCCAAGAGTTTGACCTTTTGCTGTAGTGCTTGGGGTTGTTCCTCGAACATAGGTCTGGGTTTGGTAGTGCTTACTAACTTTAACTGTTCCAATCTCAATCCCCGTCTGGTGATAGAGATCAGCTTTGCAGTACCAAATTACAAACTAAGCCATTTGGCTGATTTTTGCAGTGAGGGGTGACACCCCTCATTTTATCAGGTATATTTGAAATATAAGATGCACCCTGATGATCGAGAGAGTCAGTAACACGGCTCTCTTTTTTTTTGCCTGTTGCCTGTTGCCTGTTGCCTGTTGCCTTGTTTATAGCGCTGTATCACTCCTGCCAAGACTCAAACCGACCTGGCAAAAGTACTTTTCTGATAGTGTTCACGTCAATTCTTGTCCACTGTTCCCTGTTCCCTGTTCCCTGTTCCCGACTTCTGCAAGAAGTCTAATATACTCTCTAACCGCAAGAGCCGAATCTAGCTGCAACACCTCACCAGCAAGCATCTCGGCCTGGTTGATACTCAACTGTGTAATAACTGAAATCACAGTAGCGATCGCAGGTGGATTCACACTCAACTCATCCACCCCTAACCCTAATAAAATCGGTATCCCTAGTGACATACTCCCACACGCTTATCGAACGCGCCCCGCGTGGCCTTTGGCCAAGATTACAGTGTGGGCTTCTTCCCAACTCCACCTATTGGTTCGGATACTCGGGAATTAAACTAAGCCGTGGGGTCGCCCCCGCCGACTCGTCTCCAAAACCGGACGTGAAAGTTTCCCCTCATCCGGCTCCTCGCGACGGAATCTCTTGTCAGTGGTACCTCTACATTAGAATGGATTTT
>NZ_JAAHHM010000134.1:0-16727 GCF_010692445.1 Moorena sp. SIO3E8
CATTCCGGCTAATTGCTTCGAGTCTTTGCCTTTGCTCTGTACTCAGTGCAATCTTGTCCCGTCTTCCTCTACCCATGGTTCTCACCGCTCCCTGGCTCTATTACACTATTTTAACATGGTCACTCCAGTAGGGTGCTTCGCGGTGAAATGTAACGCACCATCTATATACAAATTGAAACCTTAAAATATCCTTAACCAATACAATGGTGCGTTACGGCTTAAACTCTGGCAATATCATCTATTTTTATCAACCAAACCGCCTAACCCACCCTACAAAATCTACTAGATTTATGATCAATTGGTTAATGGTTGATGATTTGCCCACCCTACCTCTTGCTTGTAGTAGGGTGGGCAAATGGACTAGATTTATGATCAATTGGTTAATGGTTGATGATTTGCCCACCCTACCAGATCAGCGATCGCTGATCTGGTAGGGTGGGCAAATGGACATGATTGATGTACTACGGCCAATGGCTGATAGCCAATGGCTGATAGCTGATAGCTGATAGCTGACTGCTGATAGCTGTTCGCGCAGCGTGCGCGTAGCGCATTAGCTGAATGCTTACGTTCTATGTTTAAAATTAAAGCCATCTTGTTGGAGCATAAGCAATGTCCTACAGTGAATTTAAATCCATTGCTGAAGTGTGTAATCGGTTTGACTTAAACATTGATGAGTCGCAAAATTTGTTTACGGATATTGCTCCCGTGGAAGTTAGCGAACTTTTACAACAAATCTTACAACGAAATATTCCTCTCGCCAATGCCATCAATACAGAAAAAGCCCGGTCTGAACTCTTAATCGCTCCAACATTATTAGAAATCAGGGAAATCTTTCATAATGAAGTTGGTTTTTTTTCTGGGTCAGAATTCAATATTGATTCAGAGTTAGGATTAAACGGTTATTGTGACTTTATTTTGACCGCTTCACGAGAAATTTATGAGATTCACCGACCTGTTGTTACCTTAGTTGAAGCCAAGAATGAAAATATTAAAGGAGGCTTGGCGCAGTGTATTGCCGAAATGGTAGCAGCCCAACGATTTAACGAGAGAGAAAATGTCAATTTGCCGATTTTTGGAGCTGTGACAACTGGTCTAATCTGGCAGTTTCTTCGCTTAGAGGGGGTGCTGCTCTGGATAGATCTGCAAGAATACTATATTAGAGACACTGCCAAACTTTTGGGCATTTTGTCTCATCCCTTTCAGGAGTATTTTCGCGTCCGCAATGATAATTAGGTAATTGTATATCGCCTTTCTTATACCCATGAGGTACACAATTTATGGATTTTAGGGAGCAGGGAGCAGGGAGCAGGGAACAGGGAATAGGGAACAGGGAACAGAGAACAGTATGAGTAGGGTGGGCAAATGGACATGATTGATGATCAAATTGTCAAACTCTCAGAATTTGCCCACCCTACGCCTACGCCTTCAACCTACTGATTTGCCCACCCTACCCCTGAAGCTAACCTTCAACATCCCAACCTTCAACCTTCAACCAACTAACCTTCAACCAACTAACCTTCAACCAACTAACCTTCAACCTTCAACCAACTAACCTTCAACCTTCAACCTTAAAAAAAATAGCCGCAGAAATACTATCCACGGCTAGGAATTTACCTTATGTCATTCAGTTTTATAACTTATCCAGACGTGATCCTATGGGATTGGCCGAAGGTCACGCTATGGGATTGGAGCGGATGGTTTGGCCAGGGGGAAAACCCCCCAGCAATTTAACGTGTTAACGGAGCCTCAAGTACTTGGTGATAATTGTTATGAATTCTCCGGGAATGCCCGTCGGCTGAAGAGGACTCCACTCGGATATTTCGGCGTAGCCCATTGCATACAGGGTATGCATGGTATTAATTACTGCCTTGCGGGAGCCCTTTAAAATGTGCTGAACACGGATTTTTTTGTTGGAATAATCATCGGGATTGTTGTCTGGATTGGTTGGAAATTCTGAAGACATAAGGTTCACCTTTTGCTTTTTATTTATATATATAATCATTATAATTATATATTAATTTGTCAAGGGTTTTTAGAATTTTTTTTTGAATGAGAATGTAAATAAATGCGATGGATAGCTATCAGCTATCAGTTATCAGCTATCAGCCTTAAACTATTAAGGGAGATCGCTTTTGTAGGGTGGGCAAATGGACATGATTCTTTATCAAATTGTCAAACTCTCAGAATTTGCCCACCCTACCCCACTATTCTCACCCTTTAAATTCCTAAGTTTTTCCTGTAACAAAGAAGGGTTATTTTTAGCAAATTCCTGAGCAAATGCTTCCCCTTCTGCCTTACGAATTTCCAGTTCTTCTCGATGATCGTAATAATAGGCCATTGCAGCATGAACCGAAGCTAGAGATAAATTATAATCTTTAGCAATATCTTCAAGAGATTCTTCCAGCTTTAGATAGCAATTGACAATATCAATAACAGCTATCCTTGTTCCCGTAATGCAAGGTTTACCGAAGCGAATTTCGGGATTAATACTAATATGTTCTGTACTAACTTGTGTCCTACTCATTTTTTGATTAGATATCCTTTTAATTCAATAGACTTCTTGCAGAAGTCTGGAATAGGGAATAGGGAATGGGGAATAGTGCGATCGCGTAGCGTGGCCATAGGCCAATCGCTTTTGTAGGGTGGGCAAATGGACATGATTGATGATCAAATTGTCAAACTATCATTATTTGCCCAACCTACCCCACTACCCCACTGAGTGATGGAAAGCTGAAGGCTGACCGCTGACTGCTGAATGCTTATTTAGTGCGATCGCGTAGCGTGGCCATAGGCCAATCGCTTTTGTAGGGTGGGCAAATGGACATGATTGATGATCAAATTGTCAAACTATCATTATTTGCCCACCCTACCACTAATAGTGCGATCGCGTAGCGTGGCCATAGGCCAATCGCTTTTGTAGGGTGGGCAAATGGACATGATTGATGATCAAATTGTCAAACTATCATTATTTGCCCACCCTACCCCACTGAGTTATGGAAAGCTGACGGCACCTCAAGTAGCGTGAGCTTTTAGCTCACCGCTGACTGCTGAATGCTTATTTAGCAGGAGAATTAGCGATCGCTTTTGTAGGGTGGGCAAATGGACATGATTGATGATCAAATTGTCAAACTATCATTATTTGCCCACCCTACCCCACTAGAGCAAAGGGAACAAGGAATAGGGAACAGCGGATCTGGGAATAGGGAACAAAATTATTTCAATTCCTACACGGATTGCTATATCAGCGATCAGCTATCAGCGATCAGCGATCAGCTATAGCGATCCTAAATCATTGTCTTGATGCAATAGCGAGTGGGGGAAACCCCCTTTGGCCGACTGCATCGCTTGTAAAATCACTGGACTTTTTAAAAACTAGCTCCAACTCTTGTCACTTCTGCCTTCTGCCTTCTGCCTTCTGCCTTCTGCCTTCTGCCTTAAAGCTCTTGTCAGGTGGGCAAATTAGCCATGATTTCTAATCAAACCGACAACCGCTTGAATTTTGCCCACCCTACCATTGAAAAATCCTAACTTTTGTAGGGTCTGCAAATTAGCCATGATTTCTAATCAAACCGACAACCGCTTGAATTTTGCCCACCCTACCATTGAAAAATCCTAACTCAGTTTTGCCATTAGGCAAAACTGAGATGCACCCACCCCCTTTGGCCGACTGCCTCCCCTGTTCCCTTGCTGCATCGCTTATTCAATGTTCGGTGTAGCTTGCCCATAGGCCATAAGCACCTCAAGTAGCGTGAGCCTAGGGCGTGTTTTCAAAGTTTTCCGCAAGATTTAGATCCCCCCCAGCCCCCAGGGCTGTTTCATTGTCGATGTCAAAATTTTTTCTGAGGTTTTGAAACCGCCTTGGAGTAACGGGTTCACCCTTTTTTTTAAGAGTTAAGTATTTTAACCTAAAAAAGTCTTAAATTCTCTAAGCGCAAAAAGCTTGGGCAACGGAATAAAAAAGCGAATGATATCAACAAAACAAAAAGCGATCGCCGATACTGTAAAATAAAAGCGAACGCTATTTAATTATAAAAAGTTTATCTATGAATAGCCTAATTCAAGCTCTAAAAAAAGTCAATGACTTTCGTAAACTCCAAGGACAACGGCATCCTTTATGGAGGGTTTTATTAATTATCATTCTCGGACTCATGCCAGGATATACTGGGTAGAGATCTTTAGGAGATTTTGCTAGATTTAATCAAGATTTATTATTGACTACCTTAAATATTGTCCCGGAGAGAGTTCCTTCTTATTCAACCATTCGACGAGTTATGCGCTTGAGTAGATTGTTCAAATTTATTGGATATTTTTAATCAGTGGTCAAGTCAGTTTGCTTTTTATAAATCCTTAAGAGATTGGATAGCTATTGAGGGAAAAACTTTAAGAAGTAAGGTTAGTAATTATCACAATCATTATCACAATTGTGTGGTAATCGTTTCTTTGTCTTGATGCAGTCGCTCATGGGGGAAACCCCCAAGACCGCGCTGCATCGCTATTTAGTCAAAAGTCAGGGGTAGTTTTAAATTTAAACCCTGCGTGAAAATAAGAAAAGTTCATAAATTCACCAAGTCCAAGGAGCTATAAGAACTTGCCCCCTTCAGAATCAAGTATTTACTCTCGATGCTCGACCCTGCCAAAAAGAAACTACTCAAGCTATTATTGACTCAAATAATCATTATACTATTGCCGTCAAAAAAACTCAAAAAACACTCTATAACTCTCTAGAATATGTTAGTACTCATCAAACACCAATTACAGTTAATTGCACTATTGACAAGAGTCATGGCCGAGAAATTGAGCGCACTACTTACGTGTTTGAGCCTCCGGCTTATTTTTGCTTAGATTGGTGGCATGTCAAGAGTTTTATAAAAGTAGTTAGACAAGGAAAAAGAGGAAATGCCAATTATAATAATATTGCTTATTAGATCAGTAGCTTGTCAGAAACGGCTAAAGTATTTGCTGATAAAATTAAAGGACACTGGGCAATCGAAAATAAATGGCATTGGATTAAAGATGTGATTTTACAGGAAGATCATTGTTCTTTTAATGACACTCAAGCTACTACTAACTTTTCTATTCTCAACACAGTAGCTCTAAATCTTTTCCGAATTTTGGGCTTCGACTCAATTACCGAAGCCCAAAGATGGCTTCGTAACAAGTGGTCTAGGCTTTGGGTTTTGTTAGAATGAAACAGCCCTGCCCCCAGCCCCCCGCGCGGAAGGGGGGAGCCATACTCAAAGTCCCCCTTTTTTAAGGGGGATTTAGGGGGATCTCCGAGGCAAGAAGACACGCCCTAGCCCATTAGCTGACAGCTGATCGCTGACGGCTGATAACTAAATGCTTACACCAAATTTAATTTTCGTTCCTTATATGAATATTCATTACTTTTTTTGAGATTAGCTTGTTAATAAAGTTTACATCTGCCATCCTGATCAATGATGTAGAATTTAGTTATGAATACAAACAAGAAAATTATACATCAAATTTTTCGGGATGGCGTTAGTCAGCGCGGACGCTTGCTAAGGGAACTCGAACCAGATTATGTTTCCGTAGATGAGCGCGATGTTTATGATTTACTCACCTTCGTACAAGAGTATGCCACAAAACTAAACTATTACGATGAGTCCAATCGGATAAATGGGGATTGGTCGAGTTTCTTTGCGGGAGATGTTGAGCAAATGGTTGCTTACATTAATAACCCGGAAAACTTCGCAGACGAGCCATCGACACAACGGCAATTAGCCCAACCTCATCTAGTTTTGTTGTTCACGTTTTTACAATTATTACGTTATCCTCAGCAACAGTTCAAGGCACTGACCCAAAGATATCTCGATTTTTACTATAAAGAGGTACTGCAGTTAAGGACAAAAGAGGAAGTTCCAGACAAGATTCATGGGATTTTTGAGCTGGCGCAAGGAGAAGAAGCCCATCTTATTAACAAGGGTACTTTGCTCAGCGCTGGACAAGATAGTCAAGGGGTTAATATTAACTATGCCACCGATGAAGATATAGTTGTTAATCAAGTTCAAGTAGCCAGCATCAAAACGTTATTTTTAGAAAAAACTTATATCGGTTTAGAAGAAATTCATAATCAAGATAATAAGAGCGATCAAAGTTTTGAAACTATGCTGCGCTGGGCGGTTGGTAGCCCCAACCAAGGAGACAAACTTCCTGATTTTAATGGTGAATCTGTTGATATTGATTATCTCAAAGACACTATTTATCAAGGGATTAAAAATCCTGAACAAATCTCTGAAGAAGAAGAAGAAAAGGATTCTCTTGAAAATTATATTAAAAATCAACTATTTTTTGTCTCTACAGAAGATTTTAAGTATTGCTTTGATATCCATGATAGGCAAATAAATAAAGACAATCCAGAAGTAGAAGAACCTACAGAATTAGAATGGAACGAAGTTTATAAAATAATTGAAAAAGCCTACAGAAAAAAAATTACCATGGGGAGGCGTAATGCCTTAAAACAAAAGCGAGAACAGTCCGATTTCAAGAGCATGATGGAATGGGCTCTTGGTCATCCTAATCCTGGCGATCCTTTGCCGAAAATGCCTAATGGTTATACAACCCTCCAAGAGATAGTTGCTGATCTTGACCAAGAGCGAGTTATTAGATATGTCAAAGAAGAACTGTATCTGAGTGTGGCAGATTTCCGGAAGATTATGGAAATCCAAGCTACTACAGAAAATCCTGATTGGAAAGAAGTCTATCGCCTCGTTGAAAAAGCCCAAACCAAGAAAAGAAACTTTACTTACCCTCCCATTGGAAAAACCGAAATTAAAAATATCCATGGAAGTTCACTAGTTGACGCGGAAGAGGGACAAGTAACTAAAGCACAACGTTTTCAGACTTTTGGCAACATCACTCACACCTCACAAAATTCCATCGGTTTTGCCGTTACTTCTCCCGTCTTGTTGTTGCAAGAAGGTACACGTAAGATTACCCTTACCTTCGCCTCTGAAGGAAACACTTTGAATCGGGATACTTTCCAAGAAATACTAAATAGCGACCCTTTTGAGATTTACTTGAGTAGTGAAGCCCAATGGATACAACTTCAAGATTTTGAAGCTAAAGTTGGCGATTTTCTTGTAGAAGAACCACTAGGGCGTGTTTTCAAACTCGGAGATACCCCTAAATCTCCCTTAAAAAAGGGGGACTTTGAGTATGGCTCCCCCCTTTTTTAAGCTATGCTTTATAAACATATTTCTTTACAAAAAACTTGACAAATTTTAGGAATTATGAATAGGAAATAAATAGGGCTGGCTGCATGAAGGCAGAAGGCATACCCGACAAGGCTTTCAAGCCTTTTTTCCAAAACAAAGTGCCAGGTTTTGGCATCTTGTCGCTCAAAAACCTTGTACTTTTGTGGGAAATCCCTGGGTTTTCTTGGGGAACCTTGGGGTGAAACTCAGATTTGTCAAGCTGTGTAGCCTCTAAAGTCGCTTTGTCGACTTATTCAGCAAGCCCTAAAAGCATTTATTGACTTGACAAAGCTGAATTCAACAAGTAGAAATATAGCAATTCATACCGATTAGTAAAGGCCGAGGGGGGACTGATCAGCTTTGCAATCGGTTATTAGTCTTTATTATGGTTATGTAGCCTCTTCTTACGTACTAAGATTCATCAAAAAAAGAATTATGACAAAATAGCCAAGTACGGGCAATATCATCTAATCTTCTTAAACCACGCCAAAGAGTTTTAACTCCAGGAGCACCATCAGATTTTCGCCCCAAGAAACCTCCCAATTGTGCAATCCAACCAATAACTTCTCCTAAAGTAGGAGGACGAGTAAAGGGATATTTTTTTTCATGAATAGTAGCGTAAAGAGCTTGCCATGTCTTGATGCAGTCGCTCATGGGGGAAACCCCCAAGACCGCGCTGCATCGCTTCATAAGGTTCTAAAACTACAGAACAATCCGTTTCAGGATGACAACGAGCTTGATACGTAAGCCAAAGTAAACGCCAAGCCACAATCGAGTAAGTTGCCAGAGCCATCTCTAAACGTCGAGCAGTGTCTTGATGCAGTCGCTCATGGGGGAAACCCCCAAGACCGCGCTGCATCGCTTCTTAATTGAAGTTTTTCCAGACCACAACCACTTTTTAAAGTATAGTGATAACGTTCGATTAGCCAACGATAACTATACCATTTAACATAACGAATTGCCTGGGAGCAATTACTAATTGGTAAATTAGTCAGTAACAACCAACTAATTTGCTCTTCTGACAATGGTGGGTCTTCTTCTACCGCTAAAATGACTTGTAAGTTGATGGCTGCTAAGTGTTTTGGCCATGGACGGTTTTGAGGCGCTTTAATAGTTAAACTGGTAAACCTAATAGTTAATTTAGCACGACGAGCTTTCCGATTTAAATTGCGTTTTAATTCTACAATTAGTTCTCCCTGAGGCTGAACTTCTTCTAGGGCTTCTTTTAAGTGTTGATCAGAGTCCATTAAACATCTGTTTTGAGTAGCTCTAATCAAGAAAGCTGACTCCAAACTACTACAGGCAGCAAATAAATCATAAAAATCGGCTTCTCTATCGGCAATAGTCACGACTTTTTGACCAGAAGTAATTAACTCTTTTGTTGCCCTTAATCCCAATAACCATTTATTACTTTCCTTGGTAATGGTTGGTTTTTGATGACGGGTTGACGCTTTTCCTAATTCTAATATGTCTCTTGCCCATACTTGTTGGTTTATCAGTCCTAAGGGAATTCCTTCTGTGGTCACTGCTATAGTCGAGTGTACTTTCAAACCCCATGAATATTTACTATCAAGATATCCCATTCCTTGAGTAGCTGGATGATTAGTATAATTGAATTCTGTTGTATCCTGAATAGCTAAGATCCAATCCTGTTCTGTAATTCTTTTTAGAGTCGAATCGATGTGAGCTTGTCTAATCTGTTCTGGTTTTATATATGGGGAGTCCCAAAAGTCATAAGTGGCTTTGGTGGCTGCCCAAGTCCCACAGGCTTCTGGCACAGTTGCTGACGGTTTTTTAGATAGATTATCTACGATGAGGATTAATCTTTTGGTTCGTCGAACATCTCCCAATTGAGCATTTTTTAATTCGGCTGTAGCCCACCCTGACATCAGCTTGCTCCTATACATTTGCTTTCATATTCTAATATGAAGATAGGATCAATTTCCTGATATCTACCCCTATCACGCACACCCGAGGGTACCCTGAGCATCAAAATTATCTCCTGATCAATGTCAACTAAATTAACATGATTCCCCCAAAATCCCCTCGTGCCTATCACGATTTTTCGCTCCTTTTTGGCAAAAGGCTTTTCCTATACAAACTGAGCGAGAACGTGGGACGTCAAGTTTTTTGATCACAGGAATCATATAAAGTTACTTTTGTCAAGTTTTTTGTAAAGAAATATGTTTATAAAGCATAGCTTTTTTAAGGGGGGCTGGGGGGGATCATAATCTTGCGGAAAACTTTGAAAACACGCCCTAGTCTCTTATAGCAGTACAGAACTATCTCTGAGTTCCACTGCTTCGGACAACGATAACTTGACAAGCGTTTCTTTTAGTGAAGGCTCTGAACATACCTTTTCTGAGAGCGACGATGTAGGGCAACTTCTGGTTTGGAATGACGGCAAGATATTCAAGATTATAGGATTAGTCAGGGATAAAGAAGCTAATATACAGCAAATTGGTATCGGTAATTTCCCTCAAGATGCTGTTAGTACTGACCAGATTAACCTCTATCGTAATTATGCTATTTACCTCAACAGTTTACAGTTTCAGTTAACCCTCGATCCCACCCTACCTGCTATTTTGCCACCCAAACCAGATGAGTCAACTTTTTTCCTGGACACTCCCTATCCAGTGGTAAAAATTCTGTTGAAAGAAATATCATCAGCATAAAATACCCAGGAAAAACTATATTACGATCAATTTAAATCGGTACGCTTAGAAAAAGTAAAGATACAAGTTAAAGTAAAAAATATTCAAGATGTCCAACTGCGGAACGATAACTCAGTACTAAATACCAAAACTCCTTTTCAACCCTTTGGGAATAATCCTAAAGCAGGTTCGGGTTTTTACTTCGCTAATCGAGAAATTAGCACCAAAAAGTTAGATAGTATTACCATTAATATCGAGTGGATGGGACTTCCTAAAGACTTTTCCACTCATTATGAGGCATATTCAAGGGCTGGGGTAATTACGAATGCGATCGCTAATGACAGCTTTCAAGCCAGTTTGAAACTTCGCAATAACAGAAGCTTGGTGGATATTGAAACTTCTAAGCCCATTTTCGCTCAAGATGGTGACAACAAGTTAAGTAATGCTATTTACCTCAATTATAATAAAATTCCAGACTATTCTCTGGATACTTCTACCCTAGAAACCGAGACAGACGATCCTTTTGAGCAAAATCGGTATTTCATACTGGAATTAGCAAGCCCAGATTTTGCATTTGCCCATGATTTATATCCGATAGTATTAAATAAGGTGACTTCTGCAACGGATAAAGACGTTGTAAAAGATAAAGATGGAACCAAAGTAAAAGATAAAGATGGAAAGGATATAAAAATCAAATCCCTGACGGTTTATCCCCCTTACACCCCGGAAGTTAAAGCCATCTACCTCGACTATACCGCCTCAGAAGAGATTGACTTGCAAGCCTCCCAAAGCGAGCAGGAACCTAGTAAAATATTCCAACTTAATCCCTTTGGCTATGCCGATATCCAAACTCTCAATCAAGACAACCAATATTATCTCTTACCGAACTATCAAGAACAAGGCACTTTATACATTGGTATCCGTAATCTGCAACCACCCCAAAACATTTCCATCCTCTTCCAAATGATACCGGGCAGTGGTAATGGGGAACTAATTCCGCCACAGATTCACTGGAGTTACTTGAGTGGTAATTCTTGGCAGAAATTTCAAGATACAGAAATGCTTTCCGATAGTACCAATGGGTTAGTCGATTCGGGGATTATCCGCTTGAGTATTCCAGACAAAGCCACCAGTCAGCATAACTTATTACCCAGTGGTTTACATTGGTTACGAGCCACCGTCACCGAAAACGCTGCTGCAATTCCTGATACTCTCGACATCAAAACCCAAGCTGTCAGGGCGACCTTTGTTAACCAGGGGAATGCAGCCGACCATTTAAGTAAACCGCTCCCAGCTAATTCCATTCAAGGATTTGTAACACGAGATCCCGCCATCAACACAGTACAACAGCCCTATAGTTCCTTTGGCGGTAAACCAAAAGAAGACAATCGCGCCTTCACCATGCGGGTGAGTGAAAGACTGCGCCATAAACAGAGGGCTATAACTGCCTGGGATTACGAACGCCTGGTATTGGAACATTTTCCCCAAATCTATAAGGTGAAATGTATCACCTCTGCTGCTGGCAACCACAATCCTGGTGATGCCAAGGTAACCGTGGTGGTAATTCCCGACGTGGCGAATACTGCGCCTTTCTTTCCCCTGGAACCCAAAGCACCTTCCTACTTACTAAAGGAAATCCAGGCATACCTGCAAAACTATACCTCACCATTTGTGCAAATCGTGGTGAAAAATCCCCGCTACAAACCCATTCAATACAAAGTGGGTATCCGTTTTCGCGCTGGATCTGACCAGGGGAACTATCTCAAACAACTCAATGAAGATATTAAACGCTTTTTGTCCCCATGGGCCTATGAAGAACAAGCAGACATTACCTTTGGTAGTTCAATCCCTAATTCCTCAGTGATCCATTTTATTAAGAAAAGATCTTATGTAGATGATGTTGGCTATCTCAAATTAATTGAGCAAGTCGCCATCAAAGCTGGATCTGGCGGCAAGTCAGATATCTATTATCGGGTGATTCCGTCTAATCTCGCCCAGGTGCAACATCCTGATTCAATTTTGGTTTCTGCCCCTCAACATATTATCTACCTGATGGGCACAGAAAAATCTTATGATGAAGAGGATTTTGAGGGGATTGGTTATATGAGTATTGTTACTGATTTTAAGGTTATTTAAAAGGAGTTAAATATCATGGTTCAAAAGAATAGATGTGAACTAAAATAATTCTTCAAGACAGGGAAATGCCCAACTCAACAGAATTTTGCAGACTTTATTGATTCCACTCTCAATATAAAAGAGGATGGCATAGAAAAGCCGGGAAAAGATACTCCCCTGAAGATTACCGCCCCCCTCAAGATTACCGCCCAAGGTACGGATGATAAACTATTGGATTTTTATGCGGGTGATACGAAGACTTGGAGTATTAATCAAAAATCAGGAGATAAGCCAGGTTTAAATATCTCTAATTATTCTGGAGATAGCAAGCTTTTTATTAACAGCAGTAATGGTAATGTGGGGATTGGGACGGATTGTCCAAAGGCCAAGCTGGAAATTAAAGGAGATCAACCTGTCCTGAAGATTTGGGGGCAAAGATGTAATGATAATGCAACCATTCAATTGCGAGAATACACCGGATGCAACTGGGGTTTTGACCTTAAGTACATTGGCAGTTCAGAAAAAAAATTATATATAGAAAGCTATAGCAACTGCGTTTCAAAAGGAAAACATTTAACCATTGTAAGTGAATCAGGCAATGTGGGGATTGGGACGACCTGTCCAGATGCAAAACTAGAAGTTAAAGGAAATTTAAAGCTAGAGTACGGAGTAGCGGTGAATGCATTTTCTTGTGATGGTACTCTCGAAGGTTGTAGCGATATGGCCATACCAACGGAAAAAGCAATTAAAACCTATGCCGATACTAAAGCACTTCTCCATGGTTGTGTGAGTGAGGATTTTTCAGCAAAAAATCTAACTGTAAATGGAGTAATTAAACCAAGTGCGGGTAATAAAAAAAAAACGGTATTTTCTTTACTAAAGAACCGGATTATGGTAGGAAAGATGCTGCCTGGATCAGGTATTACCGTTGTGGAAATTCAGGAGAAAATACGACACTGGAGATTGGAACATCTAATGATTGTGACGATCATATTGCCTTAATGCCTCGAAAGGGCAATGTGGGGATTGGGACGACAAATCCAAGGGCTAAACTCTCTATAAATGGCGGTTTGCACGTTGGTGGTGATTCCGATCCAGGGGATAAAAACCTACTGGTAGATGGCCGTACAACCACAAAGGAATTATCTGTCTCAGGAAGTCTTAGCTTTGATACACCCACAAGACAGATAATTAACATGTGTAATAATAATTACGGGATAGGGATACAGGATGGCACTCAATATTTCCGCACTGACAATAATTTTGCTTGGTACAAAGGTGGTACTCATGATAACAATGAACTGAACCCTGGTACTGACGGAACAGTACAAATGGTTATCAAAGATTGCCATGTGGGGATTGGGACGATAGATCCAGGGGCAAAACTAGAAGTGAAGGGTAATCTCAAGCTACTAAAGGGAGTAGCGGTGAATGAATTTTCTTGTGATTGTACTCTCGAAGATAATAGCGATTGTGCAATACCAACGGAGAAAGCAATTAAAACCTATGCCGATACTAAAGCGCTTCTCCATGGTTCTGTGAGTCAGGATTTTTCAGCAAAAAACCTAACTGTAAATGGAGCGATACAACTAAGTTGTGGTGATGCTGCCTGGATCAGATATTACGGTCGAGGAGGTGAACGAGAAGCAAAGACACTGGAGATTGGAACATCTAATCATTGTCACGATCATATTGTTTTAATGCCTGGAAAAGGCAATGTGGGGATTGGGACAAGCAATCCAACTCACAAGTTTCATGTCCTAGGATCAGATGCAGTAGGCTTATTTCAATCTTGCACTAACCTAGCCGTCTTAGAACTTTCCACCAACGAAGGATTGAATAATCGGGTAGAAATTGCCAATAAACCTGGTGGGCGATTGAGCTTTTCTACAGCAGAAGCGTGTGATGTATTCAACGTCACCAAAGATGGTAATGTGGGGATTGGGACGACAAATCCAGGGGCAAAACTAGAAGTGAAGGGCAATCTTAAGCTACAACAGGGAGTAGCGGTGAATGAATTTTCTTGTGATTGTACTCTCGAAGGTAATAGCGATCGGGCAATACCAACGGAGAAAGCAATTAAAACCTATGTAGACACAAAAACACGTTTTTCTGGTTCTGCGAGTCAGGAGCTTTCAGTAAAAAACCTAACTGTAACTGGAGCGATACAACTAAGTTGTGGTGATGCTGCCTGGATCAGATATTACCGTGGAGGATGCGAACCAGAGGCAAAGACACTGGAGATTGGAACATCTAATCATTGTGACGATCATATTGCCTTAATGCCTGGAAAGGGCAATGTGGGGATTGGTACGGATAGTCCAGAGGCAAAGCTGGATGTGTTAGGAAAAATTAAAGGTGGCGGGGTTTTGGCTGGAATATGGGCAGCCCAACCAGAGACTGATGTTTCTATCACATGCGCGGGGTGGGAAGATGTTTCCGATACATCAGTTACTTTCACCCTAGATAGAAAAGCAATAATTTTTTGTACCTATTCAATTAATGTCCAACCAGAGGGGAATTGTAAAGGTCGTAATCTCGTTGCAACAAGGCTAGTCGTGGACGGTAATGGCTGTCCCCAATCTGGTTCGCACTTTCAAGCCCATAGCTCTAATCATCCTAATGTGAATTTGAATGGCAATGTCGTCTTGCCGCTTGGGACAGGTGAGCATACCGTTAAGCTCCAGTCGAAGAAAGTTGGCGACAATGTGGCAAGGTGGACTAGCAACCCATCATGCCTAGATGGCTTCGGTGGCGGAAGAACACTTGTGGTCATGGCATTTTACTTACCAATAATAGGTGTTTAGGAAATCATTAGTCATTTGACAACTAAACCCGCTCTAATCCCTCTTGTGTCACTCTCCGAGGATTAAAATAAAGACATAAATGCATACAATGTCTAGAAAGTGCGATCGCCGATCTTGTAGGGTGCGTTAGCGGTAGCGTAACGCACCATCTCCAAATTTCAACCGAACCTGAATCTAAAAATTAAAGGAACATGAAACAACAACTGGAGAAACGTCTAGCCGAACTCAAAACAGTTGGTAGGCACTGCCCACCCTACATGAACCAAGTGAGATCGCTCATGCTATAATCAAAACACCTAATAGTAAACGAGGAAAATTGTCATGAAAAATAAAGTCATAGATGTGACAGATCTAAGTCCGAAACAGATTGCTATGCTTGAAGAAATTATTGCTGCTTTTAAGGCGGTTTCTCAACAGAATAGTTTTTCACAAGATATAAGTAAAAAAGAAGACAAAGAGAAAGAAGACTTGAAGCAACTTCATCAAGAGTTTGATTGGTTGGTTGCTGACCTTGGTGTAAAAGAACCACTTACTAGAAGTAATGTCTATGGCATCGAATAAGAAAATAAAACGGTATTTAGACACTAACATTCTGGTATATTCAATTGATTTAAGTAAGGATAATAGGCAAAAACATCGGGCAGCTTTAGAAATTTTAAGACCTAGTCAAAGAGAAGTTATCTGTCTGTCTTCTCAGGTAATTGCCGAGTTTTATGCTGTTGTTACTAGTTCCAAATCTGTAGCCAATCCTCTGACTACTCAAGAGACAATAATGCGGATTGAAAGATTTATGCAAATGCCCAATATAGAACTTCTATCCATGTCAGATAATATCTTTAAGGAATGGTTTGAATTGCTCAAAATAAACCCTGTAAAGGGGGCTAGAGTATTTGATTTAATGCACCTGGCAATTATGATATCCCATGGAGTAACCAGTATTTATACGTTTAATGAAGATGATTTTAATTGGCATCCTGAAATTGAGGTGATTGTGCCAAGTTATTAAATAATGTTCGTAAAACCTTACTCCCCATCCAAGGAGCAATTCCAAAAGAGCCATCTTTAATTAGAGTAGAGCAATGATTACCTTAGCTAAATGGTCAATTGAAGACTATCATCACATGATTGCAGCAGGTATCCTCAGTGAGCGTCATGTGGAATTACTAGAGGGAAAAATTATTGAAATGTCACCAGAGGGACCATTGCATCGGAAAATCAACGATTCTATGGCAGACTATTTGCGGGAAAAGCTCCGAGGTTGCGCCAAAATCTACGAATCACATCCAGTTACCCTTCCTGATTCTGAACCAGAACCAGATATTGCTGTTGTTAAATTGCCAGTTTCATTGTATGACAATCGTCACCCTTCTGCCGAGGAAATTTACTTATTGATAGAAATATCTGACACTACCTTGGAAAAAGACTTAGAACAGAAGCGAATTGCCTATGCTCGTGCTGGCATTTTAGAATACTGGGTTGTAGATTTAAAAGCTCAACAACTGATCGTGTTTCAGCAACCATCAGGGGATATTTATCAAATCAAACAAACCAAAGCCTATGGAACTTTGTATCCAGTTGCTTTTCCCCATGTTGAAGTGTCAGTGGAAAAGTTAATATCAAAAACTATCTGATATATAGCAATTATCATAGCTATGAGATATACAATTTATGGATTGTAGGGAACAGGGAACAGGGAACAGGGAACAGGGAATACAGAAGAGGGAATAGAGAAGAGGGATGCGCTGCATCAAAACAGGGAATCAACGTCAAAGAAGACTGTACCTCATAACTGCGATAAACGCTATAATATCTGAAGGGGTGACGAAATAGCCTGAAAAGCTTTAAATGTAAAGCTTTCACCATTTTGTGCTAAAAAAAAGATAGGTCTCTTTTGTTCAACAAGACCTACCTATTGACAATGTTACCTGTATTCTACC
>NZ_JAAHHM010000135.1:0-16303 GCF_010692445.1 Moorena sp. SIO3E8
CGCAATGTTGGGAATTAGTTGATAAGTTAATGCGTTTAAGTCGTCATAAGCTCGATAATTATTTACGAGGTATGAGAGCTATGAAGCTTATACAGTCTACTTTTTAGCTCTCATGTCGCCCCCCCAGGACATCAGCAGAATCTGGTTTACGTTACCTGCTGGGAAGATCCCAGACTAGATCGTGTTGCCTTAAACTTGCAAGCTGACGATACCGTTGTGGTGATTACCTCTGCGGGATGCAACGCTTTGGAATATGCTCTCGACGCACCCAAACAAATTTACGCCATCGATGTCAATCCCAAACAAAATGCGTTGCTCGAACTCAAAATTGCGGCGATTCGAGAACTGGATTTCGAGCAATTTTTTCAATTGTTCGGTCGCGGTAGGTTGAAGCAGTTTAACGAGATTTATACTCAAAAGCTGCGCTCCCATTTATCTTTACCCTCGCAAGAGTATTGGGACAAACAAGGAACTAAATTATTCGACAGCGGACGCTCGTTTTATTTTCGAGGAACTACGGGTAATTTTGCTTTCGCTATCAACTACTACATTGATCGCATCCTGAAAATTCGCCCCAGTTTTGATGCTATTCTCAATGCCAAAACCCCAGAAGAACGCCAGGACATTTACCAGCGCAAGATCGAACCTGTCTTTTGGAAAGATTATCTCTATCGCTTCCTCAATAGCGATTTAGTCCTGTGGATGCTTGGTGTTCCCGCACAGCAACGTCAACAGATGGAACGCTATCTCGACGAAGGCAGTATCGCGACCTTTGTACGCCAACGGTGCGAAAATGTCTTTACTCGGATACCGATTCAAGATAACTATTTTTGGCGAGTTTTTCTGAATGGAGAATATTCCCCCGATTGCTGTCCGCAATATTTAAAGGAAGACAATTTCCTGCGCCTAAAATCCGGGTTAGTCGATCGCATTCAGGTGGAAAATAGCACAATAACCAATTTTCTGGAAAATTGTCAAGCTCGAATTTCTCGCTTCGTGCTTCTCGACCACATGGACTGGCTGAGTCAGTATAATCACGAAGAATTGCAAAAAGAATGGCAAGCTATTTTGACTAGAGCAAGTGAGAAAACTCGCATTTTGTTTCGCAGTGGAGGATTCAAAGTGGAATACCTTGATTCGGTGCAAGTGCGTTATGGCGGTAAAGACCGATTTTTACCAGACTTATTGATGTACAATACTGAATTGGCTGACCAATTGCACCCACGCGATCGCGTCCAGACCTACGGCAGTTTTTACATAGCAGATTTGGTTACTGCTTAAAACCATTTCCACTGGCGAGGGAAGAGAAAAAATGAGCGTTTTATCCGACTTGATTAGCGATCTCAAAACGGTTTATCATCTAGCCAAACCGATCCGAGGGGATAGCCATCAAGAGCGATTGGAAAACTTTTATCGTACTCAATCAACGGATTACGATCGGTTTCGTCGGCGTTTGCTAAAAGGACGAGAAGAACTTTATCAATCCCTTGCCGATAGCGATAGCAATGGCTGTGTCTGGGTTGACTTCGGGGGCGGTACGGGGTCGAATTTGGAATCCATTGCTGATCGTCTTTCTAAGTTTAGTAAAATTTACATTGTGGATTTGTCCCCTTCCCTGCTGGAAGTGGCGCGAGGGCGAATAGCCGATCACGGCTGGACAAATGTCACCACTGTCGAAGCCGATATCACTCAATTTTTACCGCCAGAAGGGGTGGCGGATATCGTCACTTTTTCCTATTCTTTAACCATGATTCCCGAGTGGTTTGCGGCGATTGAGCAAGCTGAAAAGATTTTGAAACCAGGGGGAATGATCGGGGTTGTGGATTTTTATGTGTCTCACAAACATCCCCCTGAAGGATGGCAACGTCATTCGTTTTTAGCTCGTCACTTCTGGCCGATTTGGTTTGCCACAGATAACGTTTTTCTTTGTCCCAATCGCCTAGGCTACTTGCATCATAAATTTGATACTGTGTCTTTGACAGAAAAGATGGGAAATTTACCATTCCTACCTGGCTTGAAAGTTCCCTACTATAGGTTTATTGGTCGCAAACGATGTAAAACTTGAAGTTCCTCTAATGGGGCTTAGTGGTATAAAAGTAGTTATTTTAGCCCCGGAAACTTTGACGCTTACCGCAGCCAAACCACTACATCTTTATCACTACCTTGTCTAGGCAAATTAAATCCAACGCTGTTTAATTTACCAAGCCAAAACCAACTCCAAACCAACCCAAAATAAACCAACCAATTCCCCCTAACCCTAATAACACCGGAGTCAACCAATTCCCCCACTGCACATACAACGTCTGAGTCTGTCGTCGATAAATCGTATCTGCGTGCAACTCATAGGTATTAATCCCCGATAGCCATAGTGTTTTACCATGGGGGTCTACAATACCGGAATAGCCGGTATTGGTTGCTCTAACTGTCCACCTATCTGTTTCAATGGAGCGCATTACATCTTGAGCATGGTGCTGGGCAGGCATTGTATTACTGTAATGGGCATTATTGGATGCAGTGAGGATAAACTGCCCACCAGCGGCAGCTTGATAGCGGAAGTGCTCGGGAAAAGCTGACTCATAACAAATTCCTACCACTGCTTGACCAAAAGGTGTTTCTAATAACTGGTCAGGTTTACCTGCTGCTAAATGAGCATCAAGAGGGGATAATCGGTCAATTAAACGTCCTAGGAATTCTTCAAAAGGAATATATTCTCCTAAGGGCACTAATTTCACCTTATCGTAACGGCTGAAGGTTTCACCAGTACCGGTGACAGTAAACAAACTATTGGTAAGGCTACGCCCTCTTTGCCCATAGCCTCCTACCCAAACTAAAACCCCTTTATCTAAAATTGCTGAGTAGAAAGAACTAACAGTGCGAACCTGTTCTTCCCAAAGAAAAGGTAAGGCAGTTTCAGGAGTTAGCACTGCGTCTACTTTTTGATCTGCCAATGTCTGGTATCCAGTAGTGTAACCTTTTATAGCACGCTGCCAGCCAGCGGAGTAAAGTTTGATTTCATTGGGGATATTTCCTTGAATAATACCGACTTTAATAGCAGAATCTTTTGATTGATCAATTGGTTGGTTATACAGTAACCATCCCAGCAGATGTAAGCTAATTAATAACCCGATTGCTATACCGAAAAGGGTTAAAGGTTTGTAGTGGTTTAATGTTGAAGGTTGAAGGTTTTGAGGGGTTGAAGGTTGAAGGTTTTGAGGGGTTGAAGGTTGAAGGTTTTGAGGAGTTGAAGGTTGAAGGTTTTGAGGGGTTGAAGGTTCAAGGTTTTGAGGGGTTGAAGGTTCAAGGTTTTGAGGGGTTGAAGGTTCAAGGTTTTGAGGGGTTGAAGGTTCAAGCTTGTTGTGATCACTTTCAACGTTAAACCTGCCAACGTTAAACCTGCCAACCTTGGCCAAAAGGCCACGCTTTCGGCAAAGCCGACGCTGCGCGAACGCGAACAACTGATTAACGTTAAACCTGCCAACCTTCAACCTGTCAACCTTCAACCTGTCAACCTTCAACCTGTCAACATTAAACCTGCCAACGTTCAACCTGCCAACCTTGGCCAAAAGGCCACGCTTTCGGCAAAGCCGACGCTGCGCGAACGCGAACAACTGATTAAGGGTTAACCCGCTTTCAGCAATTAAACCATTGACCGCGACAATAGCTGCTGTAACTGTTATTGGACCGGATAATTGACCGAGGTGCAAAATTATCAGGTTATGGGGACTTTGGGTATAGGATAAGCCAGACCAGTACAGGGGACTCATACTCCAGAGGGTTTCTATGACACACCACAAGCCTGTACCAATTAGAACCCGCAAGCAGGAGGTTAAAAGAACATAGTTTTGAGTGGGGGTAGGAAGATTTATATCAGGATTTATATTACGTTTTTGTGTAGCTTTGGTGGATGGGAATTTACAGCGGTTTTCAGATGAATTGACCTCATTACCTTTAGCTGCAAGCCCCCTAAATCCCCCAATTCTGGGGGACTTTAACTCAAGAACCCCCCAGCGAGGGATTGCTCGCTGGGGGGCTAGGGGGGCGAAACTTGCTGTAATTGATTGAGTGATAGAGATTCCTATTGCCCAGACAGCTACTAGGAGTGCTCCCCAGAGGGTAATGAGTATCCAGCATAATAATGCGATCGCAATACTAGCTAGCCATGGTACCCCCATCCAGTCCATGGGGTGAATACCAGTAATCCAAGATAGAGCTAAGCCATGATAACCGATACCCCAGATCAGACCAGATAAAGCATTGCCACGAATACTCTGACCCCTGACTACTATGAACCATAGCGGCACTAGGGCAATCCAAGCTAGGGGCCAAGCTTCTGTTGGTGATGGTGTTAGGCCCATCAGGATACCACCGATTAAGGGTAATAGAGCAGTTTTGAGTTTGGTGAGGTACAATATGGGTATTAGGGAGTAGGAATTATGGAGTCGGGAGTAGGGGTAAGAGTTTCTTTAGTAATGATTACGGGCGCAGGTATGGATGGTAGTCGTTAAAAATACTGTGTACCTCATGATTATGATAATTGCTATATATTAAAAAAGTCTCAAGTGGGCGCACCACCTGCTACACGATACAACGTTGTGTAGTAATGCACCAGACCACTACCCACTGCTATGGCGTAGATCAGAGTTACTAAAACAGCCACTCGACGTTGCCAACGCCAAACTTGCATCAAGCCTGCTGCTAGAAGAATTAAGAAATAGGGGGATACAATTAGTAGATAGCGAGCTTTCCATATGGAACTGGAAACATAGGATATCAATAAGATAGATCCGGCAGGTAATAATGCCCACACTTTAATCCACCAGAGTTTTTTTGAGGGGTGCCTGCTCAATAGAGCGATCGCAAGCAAGCCGATTGCCATGGCCGTATATGCCATGTAATAGAACAAAGGTACAAGATTTGAGGTTAACACATGCTCCACAAGCCACTCCATGATAGACTGCTGATTGAGCTGTTTCATCAGGTCGTTGGCACTGATGCCTGACCCTAGTAAGTGTCTCAATGGCCAGAAAGCTGTCAAGTGGGTGACTTCAGAGACAATTAAGATAATGTTGGGTTTTGGGTATTGTGTTACCCAACCTTTGAGGAATTTAGTGGAAGATTCATCAACTGCTGATACCAAAGGAAGCCAACAACTCCCAATCAGCAGCAGCCTAATCCCAAAAGCAAATAATCGGCGCTTTTGATTACGAAACTGCCATCCAATTAATACCAGATCTGGCAGAAACAAGGTCACACTCACCGGAGTAGTCACAAGGGCTAGAAACCTGGCCACAGCCCACCAGTTGATGGCAGCAAACCTGGGATTTTCAAGGGCATGAGCTAGAGCTAAGGTACCCCCTAAACTTAAGAAGGGGATTAGGGTGTACATCCTTACCTCTTGGGCATGGTTGATAAACACAGGTGAGAGGGTTAGTAACAGGGCGGCAATCAAGCCAACTGGCTTTCCAGCTAAGCGACGACCCAGCAGGTAGATTAGGAAGATACTGCCTAGTCCAAAAATCACAGATAGCCCACGCAACCAAACGGTGCTAGTGCCAAACTGCATCCAAATGTAGAGAATCATGAAATAAAAGGGACGTGTCAGATTCTTGGGAGGCAGTGATATCCCACTCTGGGTTTTGTTAATGCTAAATAGTTCATCGTACCATAAGCTCTCTGTGCCGAGTTGATAGAGGTACAACCCAGTCGCAACTAGTAAAATTAAGCCGATCGGCATCCACTTCTCGAGCCAATTTGCTCTTATTCCAAGTGCTGGTGTATTCAGTTTCATAGTGATGGACAGTTAATTAAAATTAGTTAATTTAACTTGAATTATTTAACTTATTTAGGTTAAATAAGGGATTGTGTTCGCGTAGCGGCTCTTTTAGAGCATCGCAATCCTAGTACTGTGTGAATTTAGTTTTGAGGATTAGGGTAAATAGCAATCTGTGTAGTAATTGATAGAATTTTGATGCCATATTCCCTATTCCCTGTTCCCTATTCCCTGTTCCCTTTGCTAAAGTGTTAGGTTTTAGGTGTTAGGTTTTCGTATTTAATCCCTAGGGCTATCAGCTCTAATGCTTAATAGTAATTAAATGTAATAGTAGAGGATTTTCCAGTTTCTAAGACTAAAACCAAAAATCTTTATCAGATATTTATTTAGATATAAAATCTTTATCAAATATTTATTTTTGCTGAGTGATCAACGGCCTAATTGTTCCCTTGCCTGCTGACGCAGATTCTTAGCATTGGGGTGATTCGGCTGGATTTGAAGTGCGTTTTCCATGGCATTGATTGCTTCCTTGTATTGACCTTTGGCCCAATAGGCTGCCCCTAAATTACTCCAAGCATCGGCAGAATTAGGATTGAGTTGAAGTGCCCGCTCATAAGCTTTTATGGCCTCACTGTAGCGCTTGAGTTTATGGAGGGCTACTCCTCGGTTAATCCAGGCGTCAGCAAAATCGGGCTTGATTGCGATCGCTTGCTCGTATAGAGTTAGAGCTTGAGTTATGGCTGTTGGGGTGTTTTGGGATTCGAGAGCTGCACCTTTACTCCACAATGCTTCTGGGTAGTCAGGTTTAAGGGCAAGGGCTTGATCGCAGGCAGCCAGTCCTTCTGGAGTACGCCCTAAGGAATTGAGGCTATAGCAACGACCCCAATGAGCTTCTGCTAAATTTGAGTCCCTTGCGATCGCTTTTTCGTAAGTCATCAGTGCTTGTTGGTACTTTCCTGCTTGCCGCAAGCTCTCCCCTTGGCTGTTTAATTCTATTGCAGTTGGTTGTGTTTCCGTTGGTTGTGTTTCCGGGTCGGATGGCGATTTTGCAGCTGATTCGGTATCCGATTCAGGAATAGTTTTTTGGACTGAGCTGGTAGTAGTACTTTCAGGGGTGTTGCTAACAACGGCTGGAGTTCCAGGTTTTGACTCAGAGCTGGTAGTCGAGGTTTCCGCAACGGTATCGCTAATGTTGTCAGTAATATTGTCAGTTTGACTGACAGGTTTCGTAACTAGAAAAGTCTTAGTACCGATCACAGAAATACTGATACCCATCCCTGCTAAGACAGTAATCATCAACCAAGGCTTAGTTAACCATCTTCGGATGATCTCTGATCTGGCCTGGGTTTGTGCTGATGTTGCTGAAACAGAAACAGTCTCTTCCGGAACTGTAGCAGACATAGCTATTGTTGGTGCAGCAGTTAGCCTCTGAACTGCTGCCAACGCTTCTACTGCGGTCGGGTAGCGGTCACGGAAATCATAGCGCACCATACAGTCAAGGATATCCGCTAATTCTGAGTTAACTTGGATGTTAACTTGGACGCGATCGCGCCAGTTAATTTCCCCTGTTTCGGAGTTTTCTTTCAGGAACTTGGGATGAATTCCGGTTAATGCCTGGATACCTACCATACCCACCGCATAGATATCGCTGCTAAAACGAGGATTGCCACCAAACTGTTCTTTGGGGGTGTAGCCATGACTGCCAATAGCAATGGTTTTGGTTTGCCCCGTTTCAGGATCGATAATCTGGGTGCTAGCTTGCTTAACTGCCCCAAAATCAATCATGACTATTCTATTATCCTTGCGGCGGCGGATCAGGTTTGGGGGTTTGATATCACGATGGATCACACGTTGCTCATGAACAAATACTAAGACTTGTAGAATGTCTTGCAACAGAGCAATCACTCGATTTGATTCCCAAGGCTGACGGATTTCTTGGTTGAGGGGTTCTCCATCAATAAATTCTTGGGCCAGATAAAACTCCTGATTTTCCTCAAAATGTGCCAGCAACTGGGGGATCTGATCGTGGTTACCCAGCTGGTAGAGGACTTGGGCTTCTCGCTCAAATAGGCGTTTGGCAATTTCCAAACACTGAGGATCCGTCACCTGGGGTTTGAGCTGTTTGATCACACATTGGGGAGTTCCTGGCAAGTGCAAATCCCGTGCCAGAAACGTTTGACCAAACCCACCTGCTCCCAGCTTGCTGATGATTTTGTAGCGACCGCCTAAGGGGTTTGCAGAATTTATCAGTTGATTGTTCATGTGTTTAGCTTTGATTCTACTCCCTATCCCAGAAGTCGCTACAGGTTTACAGGGTTCTATAAGCCTAAGTTTAGTTTATTTATCAATTTTCACCGTATACACCCAGTCTTTATATTTCGGTTCCCGATTTTCGGTAATTGCTGCTAGCATCTCCTTGAGCTTTTCGGTTATTGGTCTGTTTGGAGATAAGTGATAGTTTTCGATTCGTTTAACTGGGGTGATCTTTGCCGCTGTCCCACTCAGAAATACTTCATCGGCAATAAATAGTTCTGATTTATCCACTGGTCGTTGTATAGTTGGCAAGCCCATGTCTTTAGCAAGGGTCAGAATACTATCCCGAGTAATTCCTTCTAGGATATCCTGATCGAATCCAGGGGTAATCAGCTGGCCATTTCTGACCACAAAGATATTCATCCCAGAAGCTTCCGATACTTTCCCCTCAGAATTCATCATAATGGCTTCATCAAAGCGAGACTCTACTGCTTCGCTTTTCGCCAAGGAAGACGTAATATAAGCTCCACTAATTTTACCTCTCAAGGGTAAACTTTGGTCTTGTTGTCGATACCATGAACTAATCCGACAGCTAACTCCCTCAGGAGATAAATAATCTCCTAATTCTAATCCATAAACAAAAAAGTCTTTTTCAATATTATGGAGTCGCGGGGAAATTCCTAAATCTGACGTGTAGACAAAAGGGCGGATATAAAACGATGTAGTTGGTTTATTTTGTTTGATAAACTCAACGATAATACTCTCGATTTTATCAGCAGGTAAATTGTAGTGTAATAACCGGGCACTATTACTTAGGCGTTGGCAATGGCGGTCTAACCGAAACAGTAAACATTGCTGTGGGTTGTTCGGGTCAGGGAGAGAGCGTAATCCGCCAAAAGCTCCAGTGCCGTAGTGCAAGGCATGGGTAGCAATGGAGATTTTGGCGTCAGCGAAAGGGACAAACTTGTTCTGAAAGTAAGCAATGGGCAAAAAATCAGGCATAGTTAAAATCAGTGCTTCAAAATTAATTTATCTCAGTTTAACGAGATGCTCACAGCATGGTCTCAATGGGGTTTAGCCTTGTTGTCACCCTCTCAGGGGGAACTGGCTCCTACCCAGGACCTATCCAAAACCCCACACCCGACACCCTATCTAAGTTTCACCCTTGTTGTCATCCCCTTAGCATCGGTGGATATGGTTGACAAAAAATTATTCATGTGCTAAGCAAAATTCAGCACTCACCACTGACCTACTCAGCACTGATCCACGATGTTCTAGTTAGCAGGAGTGAAATCTTGGCTGAACCGATTTATATTCAATTGACCTGGGAAGACCCAGAAACTAGCGAGTTAAAGAAACCTGTTCTGAGACCGCCAATTGCTGTTGGTCGAGAAAATGACCATTTGCCAGAACAGTTAGCAGGTCAATCTGTGTCTCATCTGGTACTTCTTGACAAGGAAATTTCCCGGTATCACGCCCTGATCACAGTGGCTAATACCCAACTCTATATTACTGACCGCAGCGCCAATGGCACGTTTATTAACGGGCGGAAGATTCGCTCTGGTATTCATCCTTTTTCAAGCAAGGACACCCTACGAATTGGTCCGTACAAGATTACAGCGACCTTGAAACGGGAAAATGACCTCAACGCCACTGCACAGAACTTTGACCAGACGAGTCTATTAGGTGAGAAAAATGTTTCCAACTCTCTGCCCAAGAATAAACCTGTAGTTTGGTTGATTGGCTTAGTGATACTGTTAATAATGGGAGTTGGCACCTGGGCCGTGGTCAGCGGTCTGCTGGAGGGGTTAAAACCAATACCAAACGAGGAAAACGATTCCTCTAGACATCATCTAGAACGGGTAGTCTAGAATACCTAATGCCCTCAACCAAAGGCGATGAGATTCTAATGTTATGGAAAATGAGAGCTAAATGGAACGTAACCTATGGAATCTCTTATCAATGTTCGATTTTCCATTAACCCTTTCCCAAGGGCTAGGCTTCGGCGTTCCTTGGTATTGGTGTTGCTAGGTGTACTTACCCTACTGCTCACCCTATTACCAGCCTCTACCTTAGCACAGGAATTTTTGGCAAATGGTAAGGAGAAAGCTCCTGTGGTGGTGGATGGTATTGAGTTGTTTCAAGTGGGCAACGCTGGCAACTTTAGCGCTACTGAGCGAGCCGAGCTGATCAATCAGCGCTTAGCAAGGGAGGTGAAATCCCTACAAAAACCTGAATATGTGGACATTGAATATGTCGGGCAAAACGAGGGGATTCTTCGTACCAAGTTTACCGAGCGGATTCTGGTCACGATTACCAAGGCCGATCAAATTCCTGATACTGATCCTCTTGAGCAAGCCGAAAAATGGGAGAAGCTGATTGAAAGGGCAATCCGGCAGGGCAAACTACAGCGGATGCCAGATTATAGTCGTCAGGCAGTAAGGTTTACAAGCATAGTTCTGGTGTTGTTAATCCTGTTGTACTTGCTGTTACGGGTCTTCAGGCAGTTTGCCTTGCGGAAACTGACCTCCTGGCTAGGCAATCCGGCTTCTCCTTTTTTCCCTTGGCACGACCCAGCTAAATTATTTCTCGGGGCAGCCTTGTTAGGGTTACAGGTTATCCTGTGGAGTACAGTTATCTTAACCATTAGTGACTTATTTCCCCAACTTCGCAGTTGGCGTTATGAACTGTTAAACTTCCTCAAGTCTCCTGTAATTGGTTCCGGAGAAAGCAAGTATTCTGCGATCCAAGTGCTGCTGTTGGTGGTATTAACCGTTGTGCTATGGTTTGGGGTTAGTGCCCTCACCAGGCTATTGAGGCGTTACATCTTGGGGAAAACTGGCGCTGATTCAGGGGTGCAAGAGGTGATTGCTACCCTGATCCAGTATGTCCTGACGTTTTTGGGCATGATTATCATACTCCAAAGTTCTGGGTTGGATTTAAGTTCCCTAACTATTTTTGCTAGTGTCTTAGGGGTGGGAATTGGCTTCGGTGTGCAAAATATTGCTAACAACTTTATCAGTGGCTTAATTATCACCCTAGAGCGACCGATTCAACTGGGGGATTTTATTAAGGTCAACGATTTGGTGGGAACTGTGCAGCGAATGGGTTCCCGCAGTACAGAGATTTGCACCTTGGATAAAGTGACAATAATTGTGCCCAATGCCCGCTTTTTAGAAACTGAGGTGATTAACTGGAGTCACGGTAACCCGATTTCCCGGCTCAAGATTCCTGTAGGAGTGGCTTACGGATCTGATGTGGAGCAGGTCAAGAAGGCACTGTTGGCAGCTGCGAAGAGTCACCCGGAAGTATTACTGAGGCCCTATCCCCAAGTTTGGTTTCAGGAATTTGGTGAGAGTGCCCTCAAGTTTGAGCTGTTGGTCTGGACTGGAGACCCCAAGCGGCAGCCTAAAATCAAGAGTGACCTCAACTACCGGATTGAGAAAAGTCTGCGTCGCTATGATATCCATATACCATTTCCTCAACGAGACCTCCATGTGCGATCGCCTCAGTTAGAGAAATTGCTGACCGCTTGGCTGGGGGAGCGTCAGCCAAAACCGCCAGAAAACCAACTCTATATTCCCAATGGGTATCAGTCTGAGCCCACCCAGGATTCCTTAGTTTCAGGTTTCCTAGAGCCTATGGATGACATAGATCAAGACTCTTACCCTACGGCTCCTTTCCAAGAGGATATGATAACACTAGACATTGAAACCTTGATCGAGGAAATGCGTCAACCAGGAGGGTTGGATATTCAAGACCGTCGCTATCGTCTCAATAGCTATGGATGCTGTTTTGTTGGGTCAGAAGCCGTAGATTGGTTGGTGAAACGGTGTAATTCTACTCGGGAAGATGCAGTGGCTATTGGACAGATACTGATTAATCGAGGTATTATTCATCATGTCGCAGATGATCATCCTTTCCGAGATGATTATTTGTTTTACCGTTTTTATTTAGATGAGAAATGAACTACCCCGCCCTGTAGAGGCAGGGCTGTTTCATTTTCATGAATAAATTGTCAAGTCAATCTGCTGAAAGGGCGTTGGGGTGCTGGGGAGAAGGTTTTTTTAAGGTTAAAAATACCTTTTTATTAATAAAAACTCTCCGACGGTGCGCTTTCCTTGTCTTTCAGAAAAAATTATTCTAATTCATAAGTTTCAACAGTAAAGTCAATATTGCCAATCCTCCCAATATCGATAACACTTGAGTAGTCCTGTTACTTTTAGCAAGAATATCCGAGTAAGATAATTCATGATTTTGAATCATTATGAACGAATGGGTATTAAATAAAAAAGGAAATAAACGATTCAATAATAAGCGCATAAAAAAGTTAATACTCCATAGTTTTTTCCGTAAAGGGTCTTGATTATATTGCCAAGGATAACTAATTTGTCCTAAACGAATTAAGGCTTTAATATCGGGTTGGCGTAGGTTTTGATAGCGAGGAAGTGCTTCAGAAAGATTATCTTTAGTTTCGGATAATATTTCCTGGAAAATATAGATATCTTCTAAAGCAGAATTAACGCCTTGTCCAATGTCAGGAGGAAAACAATGAACTGCATCTCCTAATAAAATTACGGCTGTTCCTTGACTCTCTTCAGGGTTTCCCCAGATTTGATACAATCCTGAACAATATTGAGGAATCGGAAATTTACCCCCCTCACTGGATGTGAATCTGGCTATTTCTTCAGGGTCAATAATTTTTTCCAGGGGAATCTGAGGAAATGCTTGTTTCAGGAATTGTTCAACGTCTACTGGGGTTTCTAGTTGCCAGATTTGATGATCAGGGTAGGTAATAATATTTGCAGTTCTGGGTTGATTCGGATTTTTCAAGGGTAATAAACCCAGATTAATTGCTTTTTTACGCTCTTTAAAAGTAGACCGAATGGCATAAGCCATTGTAGATTGTGCTACATCTCCTTCTTGTTCTGATAGAGGAAATTGAGGAGGTAAGGTGAGAACTTTATATTTTAAACCGGAACTAGGAGAAGAAAACTTTTGCATTTCAAAGGAATTTGATTGACCTTTTTCCCATTCATGCAGAGTTTGACGCACAATAGAATTTAAACCATCACAACCCACTAACAGAGTAGGAGTCAGTGTCAATGGTTTATTGTCCCTAGATTGGGTAATAATTTCTAAATGCTCAAGATGTTGTTTAATCTCTATACATTCAGTATTAAATAAAACCTTAATTTCATCTTGCCAATGGTGTTGAATTTCTTGGTAAAGTAACTCTATAAAAGATGCTCTGGGCAGCCAGTAGGCAGTTTTGCGTTTAGAATCAGCAATGGGTAGTTTCGTTGTTTTCCGTGTGCCGTCTTTTTGAATGAGAGTAAAGTAAAAGTCAGTACTAGGGACACTCACATTAGCTAGTTTGGGAGTTAGTTTTAATAAATCGGTTAATTTTTGCCCCCTGCCATCAATTTGATAACTAAAGGATTTATCCGGTTCGTAATAGTCGGCTGAGGGTCTTTTTTCAATAACCGTAATATTTTTCCAGCCTCTTTGGGCTAACATTAAAGCTGCCCCTAATCCTGCAGGCCCCCCTCCGATAATCACAACATTTTTTTTGTAGTAGTGATTCATTTTAATCTCAATTAACGCTGACGATGGCTTGTAATTAAAAACCCAATCCTGAAATTATTCACTACTCATCTGTGAATGCTCCTGCATTTGCTGATCAGAAGCCTCTAAATTTCAGTTTTTTATTGTCCGTTTGTCTGGTGTTTCATACTTAATTTAACGGCATAGGAACAGTTGACTTGACCGACTCACGTTCGTGTAATTTCTCGAACCAATTTCCTATGTTAGGATATTGCAAAACCCAATCTTCATTTAAGCGAAAGCTATAGTAACCCAAGGAACATAACGCTGCTACATCTGCTGCTGTCCATGTGTCATTGCTTAATAAGTATTGAGATTGGGCTAATTGTTCCTCAAAAATTGGTAAAAGGCGATTAATTGACGTTTCTAGTTTTGTTCGGTAGGGAGTCGGGGCGAGATTATTGGTCAAATTTAGTATCCATAAGTTGATGATATTATCACCTAAGTTATCTGCTAATTCTTCCCATTTACGACACTCAAGCCGTTCTCGAATATGACTTGGGGAAAAACGAGGTTGTGGATAAGTTTCGTCTAAATACTCTGCAATTAATGTAGAATCCCAAATAACTGTACCATCTTATTCTACAAACACCGGTACTTTACCAATGGGAGAAACTTTAATAAATTCCGAAGGTTTATTCTTAAGATTAACTTCTTTGAGTTCGCAGTCTATTTTTTTTTCAGCTAACAAGAGCCGAATTTTCCTATAAAAGTTTGATTGCTGGTGATAAGACAATATTCTCGCCATAAAATATCTCCACAAAAGCCACAAAATTTTTTACTTTACATCATTGAACCCAAATTGTTAAGCTTGGCTATAACAGGAGTGTCTAGCAGCCAAGATGAAAGAGCTAAATTCTATTCTAGCAGCATTCGGAGATAGTCAACACAACGATCAACAAGTATTTCTTGCTACTGTTGTCAATTCTCAAGGCTCTACCTATCGCCAACCTGGTGCGCGGATGCTGATCACATCAACTGGTAAAATGGTAGGAACCATTAGCGGTGGTTGTTTGGAAAATGATGTATTTGAGCATACTCGCGTCTCAATGCCAGACGGAAAACCCATAGTCGTAACTTATGATACCACTGCTGATGAAGACATTATCTGGGGATTTGGCCTGGGTTGTAACGGTGTGGTAAACGTCTTGATTGAGCCTCTAAATCAAGATAATCCCCTTAATCCCTTAGCTTTTATTAATCAATGTTTCCAAAACCAGCAACCAGGTATTATTGCCACTGTTATTGCTGTAGAAGGTAAGGTTAATGTTCAGGTTGGGGCGCGTTTAATCCTGCAATCAAATAATACTGTCAATACTGATATTAAAGACGAATATTTGACTGCTGCTTTGCTCAAAGATGCTCAAGCTGCTCTGGAAAATCAACATTCAAGTTTCCATCAATACCAATTAGCAGTCGGTAAAGTAGATATTTTTATCGAGTTTATTAAACCCCCGCCACACCTAATAATTTTTGGTGCAGGTCGTGATAGTCTACCTGTAGCAGAGTTTGCTAAAGCCTTAGGTTGGCGAGTCACTATTGTTGATTGTCGAGGGAGTGAGGTAACTCAAGAGCGTTTTGTCATGGCTGATCAGGTGATTCTCACCCGCAGGGACATTCTAAACAAGCAAATATCTATTGATGATGACACTATTGCTGTGGTCATGACTCATAACTACCTCGATGATTTAGAAATTTTGAAAGTGCTAATCCCTGCTGAGATCAGCTATTTGGGTTGTTTGGGCTCCAAGCAACGCACTGCCAGGTTACTGCAAGATTTACGTGCAGCAGGAGTAGCATGTACACCCATACAGCTAGAAAAGTTATATACTCCTGTTGGTATTGATATTGGTGCAGATTCACCAGAAGCGATCGCATTATCCATCATTGCTGAGATTCAAGCCGTGTTAGCAAACCGTGGTGGTGGCTTTTTAAAACACCGCATGGAACCAATTCACGAACGAACTCAAGTCAAGGAAATCCCAATTGATAAACTATAAAATTTGTGGAAGTTTGACTCTTGATTCTTTGAATTATGAAATGAA
This sequence comes from Moorena sp. SIO3E8, assembly GCF_010692445.1. Lineage (NCBI taxonomy): Bacteria > Bacillati > Cyanobacteriota > Cyanophyceae > Coleofasciculales > Coleofasciculaceae > Moorena > Moorena sp. SIO3E8. Next base: position 15,676 of record NZ_JAAHHM010000135.1, read on the forward strand.
AATAACCCATTCACAGCTAAAACCAACTGAATCAAATATTGCTATTATTATCCTAGCAGCAGGTGCATCAACCCGCATGGGTAAACCTAAACAACTCTTACCCTATCAGGGATGCAGCTTACTTCGCCATACCATAGAGAAGGCAATGGCTTCAGTCTGCAAGCCTGTAGTGGTGGTTTTAGGAGCAAATGCCCAACAGATATATTCTGAAGTTAACCAACCTTCTGTAACGGTAGTTGAAAACCCAGATTGGAATTTGGGAATGGGTTCCTCAATTCGTAGCGGAATTCTATCCCTTGCAACTTGTTCTGAAACCATAGACGCAGCAGTAATTACTGTTTGTGACCAGCCGTTTATTTCTCCTGAAATTATTAATCATCTAGTTGCAGCCTATCATGCTACGGGAAAACCCATCGTTGCTTGCCAATATGCAGATACATTAGGTGTACCTGTTTTGTTTAAACATAGATTTTTCTCTGAACTAGCAACCTTAGATGAGACGGGTGCATCTCAGTTTTGCAAAAATACCAAAATCATGATATCATGATATTATTAATGATAAATAGTTTCTAATAATTACTAAAACTCATGAACTTGAGTCCGGAAGAAAAGCAAGAGCTAAAAGAAC
>NZ_JAAHHM010000136.1:0-16265 GCF_010692445.1 Moorena sp. SIO3E8
TTTCCCCAAGGGAATCTCTAGATCTGGCTCAGGGATGAACTCCCAGAGATTTATCACGATCAATACTTTGCGGACTTGTTAAGCAGCATGGTTCGTCATTGATTAGTGCAGGACAATTAGCCCTGGTCAGCGTGATGCAATTTCTGGAAAACTTACCAGACCGTCAGGCGGCAGATGCAGTCATTTGTCGGTAGAACAGGAAATATGCCTTGGGTTTGGAGGAACGAAGATAGTGGCGCGTGACCATACAGGCAAGCGTGAATTTCGCAATCGTTTGGTAGAGGGAGGAGCAGGAGACAGACTATTAAATCAGTTACTCAGCCAACTCAAAGCAGGGGGATGGATTAAGGAATTAGTTAAACAACGCAGTGACTCAACCCAAGTGCTTGCAACCCTGCGAGAATTGAACCGTCTTGAAGCGGTCGGGGAAATGCAAGAGAGATCAAACCCGCACTTGGCTAGAACGTCTTGATAATCGTCGAGATACGCCCATTATAGCGCTACGCGCAAGTGAGAAGTCAGAAGTCAGAAGTCAGAAGTAAGCTATGATTAAGTTTCGGAGTTTAGTAATGTCCTAATCTTAATGGGTAGTGCTATAAAACCCATCGAGTTTACCAAATCCATATGCCCTTGATGGTTCCGTACTTTAGTTGTGTACTCCCTCCCCCAAGGCTCCCCGGACTTTGACCTTACAACCTATAGCTCAGCCAACTTGCTTTACTACAAGCCCAGCAGCAAGCCTCACCACAATGGTGGGAACTGAGGGGGTGACAACAAGGCATTAAACTAGACAGGGTATGGGGTGACCGGGTGTGGGGTGTGGGGAAAATAGAAGCGATGCAGCTTCGGAACAGGGGAGGCAGTGCGGTCTTGGGGGTCTCCCCCACTCGCGCTTTGCTTGGCTGACAGCGATGCAGCGCCGCCAAAGGGGGTTTCCCCCATGAGCGACTGCATCAAGACAGCGAATTTGGAGTGAGCCATTGGATAACAATCGCTCCGAAACCTGATTTAACCGTCCCGTCGCCACTCCGCCAGCTCCTGATTTTTCCCCTCCTGGGAGGGGTTAGGGCGTGTCTTCAAACTTGGAGATCCCCCTAAATCCCCCTTAAAAAAAGGGGGACTTTGAGTATGGCTCCCCCCTTCCGCGCGGGGGGCTGGGGGGGATCATAATCTTGCGGAAAACTTTGAAAACACGCCCTAGGGGTGGGTTCCCTACACCCATCACCCCACACCCGGTCACCCCGTAAAGCTTTTAAGGCTGTTTGTCACCCCGTCAGTGGTGGGAATATTACGGCCTCCGGGCAGGCATTGAAGGAACGATTTCTCAAGCTGTTACTGGCGTATGTTACCGACACAGCCGCTACCCTTGGACTAGCCAAAACCCATTTGCAACATGTCATAACTGCAACGGCTATCAATCAAAGCACTTCTGTTGGCTTGGGTTCAAGGGATTCCTCTCCCTGGTACTCGCATTTCTAGCAATGAGCTCTAAATACTGTCCCAGGCTAATGTTGCACAATATTTCGCCACCAGCATCACCCCGTAACGCACCACCGGGTCAAACAGCTTTTAGCTAAGACTGCTCTTTAGCCCCACACCGAACATGCGCAGCATGAGTGTGGGAACGAAGTTACCGCAAGAATAGGGCAGCCTTTATGGTTGGTCGGCTATGGGTAAAAGGGTTAAAACTTTGAGGCGCGACCCATGGCGAATTTAATTCGCCGTCGCGAAAGCGCGCCTCCATGATTAAGGCTGCCCTATTAATCAGGTTTCATCTCCGGGATGAATCGCGGACAGGATCTTTAATGGTTTTGAGATCGTCTATAATCAAAGTAGTAGGAAAGACAAATTAAGAGCTAACCGCCACCTACGTGCTTAAAAATAGAACTTATTGTATTGTTCCGGCTCGGAGACGAAACCTTAGGATAGTGGAGCCTTAATCATAAAGTTTTAACCAAAGGTGCGCTCTTCTTCGTCGAATTAAATTCGCCACGGGTCGCACCTCTTTTATGCATAGCCTGCTAACCATTTTGGCTCAACTCTTTAAGCGGTAACTTCTGACCGTGTCGTTAATAAAGTAACCCGTGTATCCGTTCGCGCAGCGTCGGCGAAAGCCGATACTGTTGGGTGGAGTTGGTAAGAAGCCCACACTGTAATCTTGGATTCAGTGTGGGAGTATGTCACGAGATGTACCCATTGCGATCGCGTCAATAGGGGCTATAGCAATATTAAGCGGAATTGCTAAAACCTTTGTGTTGCAGGCTAAATCATTTCCTGTTCCCTATTCCCTGTTCCCTATTCCCTGTTCCCTATTCCTTGGGCACAGCGCTATAGTTTAAAAATTTTGGGTAGAAATAATAGGTATTTCTTGAACTTCACTGCCATAATACAGGCAAAACAAGATTTGGCCAGAAATTATGAAATTCAGAATCTTAGGAATTAGTGTACTGCTAGCCTCCTTAGGGTTAATCGCTCCTATCAATGCTGAAGTGCGCGAGCATTATCTACAACTGCTGCAAACTAAGGAATGTCGAAGCTGTGACCTGGTAAATTCTGACCTAGCCAGAGCTGATTTGAGGGAAGCAGACCTGAGATATGCTAACCTCCAGGGAGCCAATCTCAGTGGGGCTAACCTTTCTGATGCCATGCTCGAAAGTGCAGCAATGAGAGTTATGAATGGCACAGGGGCAATCTTCCGCAATGCCAACTTAGATTCAGCCTACGCCACAGGGGCCAACATGAGTCGTGCCGACTTCAGTGGTGCTAGCGTAGTGTGGGCAAATTTCATCAGTGCTGACCTAAGTGGTAGTTCCTTTAGGGGTGCTGATCTCAGTAACACCACCTTTCTGAATGCCAACCTCAATGGTGCTGATTTGAGTGGCGCTAACCTCAGTAACGCTAATTTCATTAACGCTGATTTAACTAACGCTAACCTTGATAATGCTAACCTTACTGGTGCGCAACTTCCTAGGTAAATTAGGGACTCCTAAAGTGAATTAGCATTCAGCATTCAGCATTCAGCTATCAGCATTCAGCTAATGGGCTACAGATGCTGGTACTTTAGCTTCTTATGGGCTATGGGCATGGTGCGCGAACAGCTTTTGAATAAAAGAGGTAAACATTTTTATATTCAAAAGCTGATAGCTGACGGCTGTTCGCGTAGCGTGCGCGTAGCGCATTAGCTGAATGCTTAACTACGGATTCTTATTGATGCAGCCTGGTTTCTGAACATACTGACAAACGCGCTGGTAAAGGATAGCTCTTGTTCCTACTGGTCCGACTTTAAAGATGACTCTATCCTCTACTTGCCCTCCTGGTATGATTCTGACACCACAGATAGGACAGACTTGTGCGTTTTGTTCAGACATAGCTCTTGGTAAATGAACCTGATTGTTTTGTAGATATATATAGCGATAAGCGCAGGGAAGCTGATAGCTGATAGCTGATAGCTGATAGCTGATAGCTGATAGCTGATAGCTTCTTTACCTATCCCTTACGCTATCGCTTTTTCCTATCAAACCACTACAAAGTTTACCAATTTACCAGGTACCACAATCACCTTCTTAATCTCCTTACCCTCTAGATATCGCTGTGCTACCTCAGATTCCCGAGCATAGGTTTCTAAGGCTGCCTTATCGGAGTTAGCTGGAACTTGAATAGTGCCGCGAGTTTTGCCTTTGATTTGAATAACTAAGGTAATTTCATCGGCCACTAAAGCATCAGGATCATACTCAAGCCAGGGTTGATTGTGTATTGAGGAGCTATTACCCAGACTATGCCAAAGTTCTTCAGCAATATGGGGAGCAAAGGGAGCGAGTAATGTAATCAAGGTTTCAATGCCTTCTTTATAGACCGGGGAGTCTTTACACTTAGCATCAGTAATCCCATTACTTAGCTTCATCAATTCAGAAACCGCTGTATTAAATTGATACTCCCCTTCTAAATCCTCAGTAACCTCTTTAATCGCGATATGAATTGCTCGTCGTAAGTCTTTTTCCGGTTTAGTTAAATCACCATTAGACGGGCTAGACTTAGTGCTACCATTAGCGGCGAAATCCGATACTAAACGCCAGACACGATTAAGGAAACGGAATTGCCCTTCTACATCAGCATCATCCCATTCCAAATCTTTTTCTGGTGGTGCTTTAAACAAGATAAACATCCTGGCGGTATCGGTACCGTATTTAGCTAGTACATCTTCTGGTGCTACACCGTTGTATTTAGACTTAGACATTTTTTCATAAAATACCGCCAACGGTTCCCCAGTCTCTGGATCTTTAGGGTCATTGGGATCGATATCTACAACAGCGAAGTATTTACCGGTTTTGGTATTTTTGTAAGCCGTATTCTGCACCATCCCCTGAGTTAGAAGACGTTGGAACGGTTCATCAATGGTCAGTAAACCGCGATCGCGCAATACCTTAGTAAAGAATCGCGAGTAGAGCAAGTGCAAAATAGCATGTTCGATTCCCCCTACATACTGATCCACTCCCATCCAATCATTGGTTTTGTTGGAATCAAACACAGCGGAGTCATTCTTGGCATCGGGATAACGTAAGAAATACCAGGAGGAATCGATAAAGGTATCCATGGTATCAGTTTCCCGTTTAGCTGGTGTACCGCAATTGGGACAAGGTACATTAACCCAACTGTCTAATTGAGCCAAGGGAGAAAGACCACGTCCGCTAAAGTCCACATCTTCTGGTAACTCTACTGGCAGGTCTTGGTCTGGCACTGCCACTGCGCCGCAGTTAGGACAATGAATCACAGGGATCGGGGCACCCCAGTAACGCTGGCGAGAGATTAACCAATCTCGGAGGCGATATTGCACTCGGGCTTTCCCCCAGCCCTGTTGTTCAGCATACTCAATAATCCCGGTCTTGGCCTTGACGGAATCCATGCCATTGAATTGGTCAGAATTCACTACAATGCCCGGTTCCGTGTAAGCCGCTTCTAGAGGAGTGTCATTAACTGTTTCGACATCATCTGAAGTTGGGACAATCACCACTTTGATGGGTAATTGCTTTTCCTGGGCAAACTTAAAGTCTCTGGTATCATGAGCTGGTACTCCCATCACGGCACCAGTACCATACTCATACAGCACATAGTCAGCAATCAAGATTGGGATCTCGTCCCCAGTGAAGGGATTAATGGCTTTACCACCAGTGGGAATCCCTCGCTTGGGTTTATCTTCTGCTGTCCGTTCTAGTTCACTTTGGTTACTAACTTCCTCGATGAAGGCTTCAACTGCAGCCTTTTGGTCAGGGGTAGTGACTTTTGCGGTCAACGGATGTTCCGGTGCTAGCACCACATAGGTAACCCCATAAACCGTATCTGGACGAGTGGTGAATACACCAATTTTGTTATCTAATCCCTCATCTGAGCTGTCATCTAAGCCAACAATGGGAAATTCTAGATAAGCACCAACAGATTTACCAATCCAGTTGGCCTGCATCAGCTTCACCCGTTCTGGCCAACCGGTTAAGGTATCCAAGTCCTTGAGCAATTCTTCGGCATAGTCGGTAATTTTAAGGAACCACTGACGCAACAGTTTCCGTTCCACCTTGGCTCCAGAACGCCAGGAACGTCCTTCACTATCCACTTGCTCATTGGCTAGCACGGTCTGATCGACTGGGTCCCAGTTCACTGCTGCTTCTTTCTGGTAGGCCAGTCCAGCGTTGAAGAACTGTAAGAAAATCCACTGAGTCCATTTGTAATAGTCCGGGGAGCAAGTGGTTACTTCACAATCCCAGTCATAGGAGAGTCCGAGGCGCTTTAATTGCGATCGCATTTGGGCAATGTTTTGGTATGTCCACTTAGCCGGATGAATCCCGCGAGCGATCGCAGCATTTTCTGCCGGTAATCCAAAGGCATCCCAACCCATAGGGTGAAGTACGCGATAGCCTTGCATCCGGCTTTTCCTGGCAATCACATCAGTAATTGTATAGTTACGGACATGACCCATGTGCAGGTTACCCGATGGATAGGGGAACATGGACAGAGCATAGAATTTCGGCTTGTCAGTTTCTGTGGGGGTTTGGTACAAGCCTTGCTCTTCCCAAATTTGTTGCCATTTTTCCTCTATCTCGGTGGGGTTGTATTGTGACTGCACAAGTGATACTCCTTGGGTATGATTTCCGAAAATGTGGCGTTGAAAGCCCCTGGCTTCAGACATGGGGATGAAAACGCCACCAACAAACAACATTCTGATTAGTCTATGCTACAATCTTTTGTCGTAGATGACAAAGATAAACATGATCATCTATGAGATGAAGTTAGAAGTCAAAAAATACCCATACAAAAGCTTGGATTAAGTCATCTGTACTGGTAATTCCTGTTCATGTATTTGAGCAAAATTTTTTTTTGATTGCCAGAAGTAATTAATTCTCGTTCAAACTACTTTTTCGGAGTTCGGTAAGCTCCTCTTTTAAGGTGACGGCATGTTTACTCAGTAGCGTCGGAATATCCCTCCCCATACGGATAAAAGCAGCGATGGCGATGCGTTGTTCTCCCAAGGCTTCATAGACAATATAATGTTCTCTAACAGGAAATAAACACAGAGAGCTATCCCCTGTCAGCTCCTGGCGTTTCGCAACTTTTTGATGCTTAAGGGCGATAAACTGTGCTGCTTTTTTGAAGATAGTTTTTCCTAGTCACAATCCTGATTATCTTCTTCTAAAATATCGAGGATAGATTCCGGGACAAATTCTTGATTCCTAATTTCCCCTAGCCCTTGGATAATGTCGGACACAATCAAATAGTCCTGCATATCCCGACGAATCAAATCCCGGATGTATTCGCTAGGGGTTGCATAGACATCATTATCGCTTGCCCGCATATCAACATAGCGGCGTAGTTTATCGGTTAGCTGGATATTCAGGCTGCTGCTCATTGCGATTCTTTGTATGGGAAGAAACCTTTCACCACTCTAGCATTAATGGCATTAAACAACAATATTTGCCATTTGCTATATTCACACAAAATAAACAACATTCCAGGGCGCACAGCGTAGTAGGGTGCGTTAGGGACGGGCGAGCCCTCATTTTTTCGGTAGCCAGTGTTAGGATAGTCCGTACCGTAACGCACCACCGGGTCAAACTGATAGCTGATAGCTGATAGCTGATAGCTGATAACTGATAGCTGAAAGCTTACCACTAGATTTTTTTAGCAATCTGAAGAACAGACAGATAGGAAGTTTCGAGACTATTGTCCACTTCTAGCTCTAGTATTTCCTTAATCCCTTGAAACAAAGATTCTCGCTGCTGGTGGTCTAAAGCTATATAAGGTGACAAAGTACTCAAAAGCGCTAGATAATTATCAATACTATAGGTAACGTCACACACTAACTGTTCCGATACTAAGTCTTGGAATTTACCCGAATTACCATTTTTTGCAAATTTGCTGAGGTTCTGTTGATGAGTTTCTATCTCTTCACAGGGTTTCAGAGAGGGAGCGTAAGTTTGATAGACCTGATTCAACAGTTGGCAAACTTCATGGTTCGGTTGAGGGGGCGTATTCCATAGCAAAATCAGAAACCCATTATCTTTTAGAGCATCAGCTGTTTTTTGATACCGGATCTCTTGGGAAACCCAATGAAAAGAAGTCGCTGCTAACACAGCATGGAATTTACCAGTTTCTAGCTCCCACTCTTCAAAGGTACTATTGATAATTTCTACATCTGGATATTGGCTACAGTTATGTCGCGCTAGCTGGCAAGATTCCTCGCTGGGTTCAATAGCAACTATAGAGAAGCCCAAGTCAGCAAATGCTGTCGTAGCAATCCCCGGACCGCATCCCACTTCAAGAATAATCCCATCGGAAGGAAGTTGGGCTAACTCCACAGCACGGTTAATCAGTTGCTGAGGATAGCGTGGTCTGGCCTGGTCGTAAGCCTCTGCAACCGAAGAATACCAAATTTTTTTCTCTTCCAAGTCTTTAGAGTAGATAGCTTGGAGTAGTTGTTTAATGTCTTTCATCGTAAGCATTCAGCTGTCAGCTATCAGCCGTGAGCTAAAGCTCACGCTACGCGAACAGCTTAACATAAACCTCAAAAGGTAGAATTTAATAGTTCGAAATTAATCAGAATTGAAACTCTCGGGAAAAGCCCAAGGCTGACGGCTGACGGCTGACAGCTGAATGCTTAAATTTCCTATCACCCTAGTCCAACTAACTTTTCGCTCAATTCCCACAAGCGCTTAGCTTTAGAATCATCCATTGCTTCATTAGAAACTTCTTGAACAAAGGACTTACGACCTTCTTTTTGTCGATTACCCCAGCTCCAGTAAACACCGGATTTATTATAGTCAGGATCAGCAACTACTGTTGCTAGTCTATCCCCTGCTAATTCCTGGGACACATAGCCTCCAGTAATGTTTTTCTGGAACAATGGGAATAGTTTCTGGAACAGAGAATAGTGATTGCGGAATAGAGCGGTTTCAGCAACACATCCTGGATAAAGGGAGTTGAAAACTATTCCGGTAGAGTCATGATAGCGGTGGTGAAGCTCTCGCATGGTCAGCATGTTACAGAGTTTGCTGTCCTTGTAAGCTTTGCCAGATTTAAAGGCTTTGCCATTAATCATTGAGATCGGGGGTTTGAATCCTTCTTCAAAACCCTTGAGGTCTCCCAGGTCTGGAGGTGCTGGAATCGGAATCTTTCCTCCCAATTCCTTAGGATTAGCAGTGACAGTTCCCACAATCACTAGCCTTGGCTGGGAAGAGGATGAATTCTTCAAATCCTCTAGCATCAGATTACACAGGAGGAAATGACCGAGGTGATTGGTAGCAACACTCAATTCATATCCCTCGGGATTTCGCAACGGTTCCTTTAATAACGGCAGATAGATGGCAGCATTGCACACCAAGGCATCGAGGGATCTGCCGGTTGCTCTGAAGGCATTCACAAACTGCCGGACACTAGCAAAGCTAGCTAAGTCAATATATAGCGCTGTATAGCTGTCTTTTGGTATTCCCACCTCTTGGGCAGCTTTTTGAGCTTTATCGAGATTCCGACAAGCCATCACTACATGCCATCCCCAGGTTTGGGCAAGAGCTCTGGCGGCTTGCAATCCAACTCCCGAGGAGGCCCCTGTAATAATGACCGTTGATTTATGATCGTTTTCCATTTCGTTTAAAATTGACCGATTGATCGTAACTTTATTAGGCTCTCACACTAAGTTGCGATCAAAGATACTATCTTCGGTTAGAGTTTTAAGCTTACAGGTAGCCAGTTACAGGTTGAAGGTTGAAGGTTGAAGGTTACAGGTTACAAGGTTGAAGGTTGAAGGTTGAAGGTTGAAGGTTACAGGTTGAAGGTTGAAGGTTACAGGTTGAAGGTTGAGGGTTACAGGTTGAGGGTTACAGGTTTAAGGTTACAGGTTACAGGTTACAGGTTACAGGTTACAGGTTACAGGTTCTAAGCTTCAACTGGTTAACTTTAAACCGCTTAACCTTGGCCTTTGGCCACGCTACGCGAACAACCGCTTAACCTTGGCCTTTGGCCACGCTACGCGAACAACCGGTTAACTTTAAACCGCTTAACCTTGGCCTTTGGCCACGCTACGCGAACAACTGCTTAACCTTCAACCTTCAACCAATTAACCTTCAACCTTCAACCGATTAACCTTCAAGCGCCTTCAACCTTCAACGGTGAAAAACCTTCAAGCTGTTGCAACTTGACCACATTACCAATGACTGCGATCGCAGGAGCAGAAAACTGTGTTTCTTCAACCTGAGCCACAATGGTCTCTAAGGTTCCAACCAACTGTTCGGAGTCAGGTCGTGTGCCCCAGCGAATCAGCACTACTGGTGTTTGGGGATTTAATCCTGCTTCACACACTTCGGTCACAATCCGAGGCAGATTATGAACTCCCATATAAATCACAATGGTTTCTGAGCCATTTGCGATCGCATTCCAATTCACCTGAGGTCGATACTTGCCCACTGACTCATGACCTGTGACAAAGGTAACGGAAGAACTATAATCCCGATGGGTCAATGGAATTCCCAGATAGGCTGGTGCTGCAATTCCGGAGGTTACCCCTGGTACCACCTCCACTGGCACCCCTGCTGCTATTAAATCCCCCATTTCCTCACCACCACGACCAAACACAAAGGGGTCTCCCCCTTTCAGCCGCACCACCACTGGATGAGAGTGGGCCTTATCAATCAACAGCTGAGTTGTCTGTTGCTGCAACATCGAATGACGACCCCTGCGCTTTCCGGCATTAATCTGTTCCGCCTGGGGATTAATCATCTTCAACACTTGCGGACTGACTAGGGCATCATAAACTACCACATCTGCAAATTCTAATAACCCCTTTCCCTTCAAAGTCATCAATCCGGGGTCTCCAGGACCTGCCCCAACCAAATATACCTTACCCAAACATTGATTGCTCACTACCTTCGCGTCCTTGATGTCTTCGTGGTTCATTGCTGCCTAATCCCATCCATAATCAAATCCACTAATCCCTCACTCACACCAATCGGTTTCCCGAGATTCAACTGTACTTGAGGGAACTTTTGCTGTATCTCCAGTAACATTTGTGCGATCGCATCGGTAATTCTTCCCTCAAAAAGAAAATATGCCAAAATGGCAATCCTTTTTGCACCAGACTCTGTTAGTATAGAGACCTGCTCCCAAAGGGACGGCTGTACTGACCAGTAGGCCGCCACAGCCCCCAACTGGTTAGCTACAGCCCCCGTTTCTTCTTGACCCCCAGGGCGGCTCGTTCCATGGGACAACAAAATCTTGGCATCGCCCTCTAGCTTTGCCCATTGATTAGTCAACAGCCTCACCAAAGCTGGATTAGCTCCCACGTGAGGCAGTAGATGAATCACCATTTGACTACCTAAGTTCTCTTGCGCTAGAGATACTTGCCAAGGAATATCCTCCATGACATGTACTCCCCGCAATAGGAATAGGGGCAATAGTTTCAATTCCTGACAGCCAGCCCCTTTAGCGAGCTGAGCAAATTGTCCGATTTGCTCATGTAGGGGTATATCAGCTAGTTCTAAAGTGGCTGTACCTACTAAAGGTGCGCTTGACCTTGGCGAATTAAATTCGCCACGGGTCGCACCTAAAGGTTGACCGGAAAGACCGTTAGCGGTTAACAGATCACCGTCACCACTGCTGCCCTGTGGTGAGATTTTCGGTAAGATTGTCGGTGAGATGGTCTCTGTAGCCTTAGCTTGCTCAGAGGCTAGTCGAATTCGCAGCAACTGAGCCAATTGTGCCATAGCCTGCTGGGGACGCAGGTCATGACTGCCGTGGGAGATTAACAGATACGCAGATGAGGGTGACAACGGTATACTGAACTACCTTGATCGAATGTGTTAAATAATACTATCTTCCCTTTAGAGACAATTGTGTATAAAGTATTTCTAAAGAATGTTGCATTGCGCTAATTTCCCTGCTACTGCACCAGCATGATGCCACCAGTCAAATCCTCCAACCCAGCGCCTTGATGGCAAATGTCCTACTGGGGCTTGGAGTGGGAAGTCGAAGGCTTGATCTCGAAGATGAGAGTTGTGGAGGGGCCAGCTGATGCCATTGGCAGTAAGCCACGCTACGGGAACGAAAAACCTATAGTAACGAAAGTTATTCGTTATAGCGCTACGGGCTGGGAATAGGGAAGATTCCTGTTATGAGTTCCCTGTTCTGAGTTGCCTGTTCAACACTTATGGGATAATTGATCGCTATTTATCCTCAGGGGGTGACAAGCTAATTGAAAATATTACAGGGGTTAGGTTTTAGGGGTTAGGTATTAGGTAAAATTGCCTTTGCGGGATGGATTTATTAAAACTATACTTGACGAAGTATGCGTGAAAATTGCTTCAATTGCTGGGAAATACAAATGACTCCGATGCACTCATTTTATCCAACACCTAAAACCTAAAACCTAAAACCCAATACCTATCTAGGTTTGAGCTTTGTTGTCACCCCGTGAGCTATTTATCTTACTTATTGCTGAGTTTAAATTTCTAGTTCACATTGACTGAATACATAATTAATTGCTGAATACAGTCTCTCTAAATCAGAAATTGTATAATTATTAATTTCTCTAGTATAGAGATTCCCTTTGAGTTTACCAAACTGCCAAACTTGACCATTGGAAACAATTCCAAATATAGTTTGCTCAGATTGGTCATTAATTTTTTGAATTGCCACCATTTCTGCTAAACATTGACCCCAGCCCTTAATAAAATCATCCTTTTTGGCTTCTACAGCTACAAAATAGGGCTTTTCAAAGATTTGTTTCCCAAGGGGAGACCGCTTTGCTAAAATATAATCGGGTATTCCAGTAAGCTGTTGATCATAGGTGATTGGTTTATGACTCCACAGCGTAAATTTCTCTCGATACTGTCTATATACTTCCTTCAAGAGCGGAAAAATAATCGTCTCACAAATAGCATACTCTGACTCTTCAACGGTAAATTCTCGAAGACAAAACTCTAAATCTTCTTTAAACGCTTCTCTGATTACAGTGTCAGTTTCCAGGATATAATTGGCTTCAGTAGCAGTAATTGTAAATTCTTGGAGTACTTCGCCAATAGTCTTATAGGAATCGAAGGACATGAGAAAATTGGGAATTGGGAATCGGGAATCGGGAATCGGGAATCGGGAATCGGGAATCGGGAATTTGACCACACTTACTACACTTCCCGCGCTACTTCTGCAAGAGGTCTAGTGTTAGCAAGTGCTGCTAAAAACTTAGCGAGTTGTGCTGGAATTTGATCGTTGACAATTTGGCGGTATTCAAGGAAATGCTCCAGATAGGCATGATCGCTAAGATAGCGTTTCCATACCTGAGGATTGTGCCTGAGGATAGAAAAAAGTTGACCCCAGAATTGGAAGCGGGTTTGGCGCTTGATGCCATTGCGCCAGATAATAATTAGCAGTGCCCATAAATAGATCAATTTTGGCATTACTAATTTAGGCTGATAGGGTTTCGGCTTCATATTTAAGTAGTGCCGATAAAGTCTGCCTAAATAGGATTCTGGTTTATATAATTCCCAGAAACAACTGACATATTCCTGAGCCAGTTGTTCTATCGGGCGAGTGGGGATAAAATTGGTCAGGGTTGTCTGATTGATATTTTCCTCATTGCCTTCTAGTAAACGCCCCTCTTGTTTGAGCCGATCCCAAAGGGCGGTATTGGGCAAGGCTTGTAACATACTAAACACAGGATGGGGAATAGCGGTTGCTTCTACAAAATCGATAATGCGATCGCCTGCTCCTGGTTTTTCCCCATCCAAGCCAATAATAAATCCAGCCATCACTCGCAAACCTGCCCGATTAATTTTCTCAACCGCATCTCGTAAGGGTTGACGGGTGTTGTGGTGTTTTTTGGTCAGGGTCAAGCTATCAGTATCTGGTGTTTCAATTCCCACAAACACTGAACTAAAATTGGCAGCAATCATCAAGTCCAACAGTTCATCATCTTCGGCCAGATTCAAGGAAGCTTCTGTGGACAAATGAAACGGGTAACCATGCTCTGCCATCCAGAGAGCCAGTTCCTGCAACAGAACCTTGACATGGCGTTTATTGCCAATAAAATTATCATCAACTATAAATACAGGAAGCCGCCAACCCAAATTATAGAGAGTTTGCAATTCAGCCAATACTTGAGCTGGGGTTTTCGTGCGCGGTTTACGGCCATATCGCACAGAGATGTCACAGAACTCGCACTGGAAAGGACAACCACGGGAAAACTGTACCGACATCTCACTATAAGCATCCAATTCCATTGACACTCCCCGCCCTGGAAGGACGGGGATTCTTGCTTCAACGGGGTGACTTGTTATCCCTTGCCGGAGCCAGGAAAAATAGAGGTCTCCTCTCCACAAGCGTATTTGGTCTATGACCTAGGTTTCGGTGTGCCCCACCGTACCTAAAATAGTTAACAAATTTAAGTTAACAAATTTAGATAACAAATCTAGATGAACATTTTTTTGATCAAAGACTTTCATAGACGTCCAAATCGTTAGACTTGATTGTGCAACATGATTATCTCAAAACATGTTTTTTACACTGTCTACTTATTCAAGATCATGTTTATCTAGAACATTAATTGTTTTTTTGTTATGTTTTTATCTTAACACGGTGCGATCAAACTGTCAATACATAGATGCTCCTTTGGAGCCGCCAAAGGCGAACAAAAAAAAGCCGTCCTGTAAGGACGGGGCGCGATTACCCAAATTTTTTGGTAAATCGTAGCGGGGAATTGGTGTTTTGGTGACATCTGCCCTTTCGCCATGAGCACGGAATACCCCCGAAGTCTCTCCCAGAGCCAGTGCTTCAACAAATCTCGGTAGGGTAATCTCACCCTCATCTAAAATCAGAAAGTCTACTCCTGCTTCTTGAGCTTCCTCTGCTATAGAGGTGACATAGGGACCACCGACGGCTACCAATTTGCCCCGCCTTTTCCCCTCCCCAATCAGGTGGAGCAGATCGGGTTTCTGGACAATCATACCGGAAACGATCACCACATCTGCCCATTCCCAGTCAGCGTCAGTTTCTAAACTAACATTACGGTCTACTAAGCGGAATTCCCAGGTTTGAGGAAGAATAGCTGCTACGGTAATCAGACCCATCGGGGGTTGAGCGACTTTGCAGCCGATCAGTTCTATGGCTTTATCAAAAGACCAATAGGATTTGGTGAACAGAGGAGACAGGAGTAAAACTCTCACGTTTGATGTTGAAATCAAGAATAGTACAATACTACAGCAGTTCTCAATTTAGGGAATCGGGAGTCGGGAGTCGGGAATCGGGAATCGGGAATCGGGAGTCGGGAGTCGGGAAGCTAGCAACAGTAGGGGTAGGGTGGGCAAATTTTGAGAATTTGATCATGTCGTCAGGTATGATGCCGATTTGCCCACCCTACCAGATCAGGCGATCGCACTTGAATTATACGATGGGCGTACTGAAGGTTAGTTTGTTGCAATTGAGCAATGGTTTCTGCAAGATCGATCAAACCTTGACCAGGGGGATTGTCTTTATCCCTAGAGTACCGATAATAGGAAGTGCGCGATCGCATAGTAGCGACTGTAAGTTAACATGGCGACGAGCAAATTTTCGCAGTGACCGTTTAAATTGGCTACTAATAACTAGTTTATACATCAGTCAAACTGGAATGATTGAAGCATTCTCGCAATTCTTCTATTGCTTCAGTAGCTGTTTGGATTTTTAGCTTACCTGCTTGGAATTCGGCAAAGGAAACCTCTGCATCCAACGCAATTTCCTGTCGTCTTTGTTCAACCATTCGGCTTTTAATAATTTGGATTAGCATTTCTTGCTGTTCTACAGGAAGGGTCATGGCTTCCTCTAAAACTTGATCTAGAGTACTCAACGGGTTATCCTCGACTTCACTACCTTTATTGTGTCATATCTCGATTTGTTGGGTTTTGTTGCCTCAACCCAACCTACAATATTCGCGTACCCACGCGCGGACATTCACCGGTGCGTTACACTTCATTAACACACCCGACAAGAGCTGATTTCTCCTAACATCAAAAACTCTTCGGAGCTCTTTCCTACTGTTCCCTGTTCCCTTTTAGCATCAATCCTATGTTCATAACTCAAAAAACAACGCTATATAATACTATAATTAAGACAACTATTGCTGCTATCTAAACTGATAATATGACCCCTAATACCGTCAGTTTACCGGCTACCCTCGAATTAACTATTGACTTAACTGACGAGCAATTTTTTCAGCTTTGTCAAACTAACCGTGACTTGAGATTCGAGCGTACAGCTAGAGGAGAATTAATTATTATGCCACCTACGGGTAGAGTGGTAGGGTGGGCAAATTTTTAGCATTTGATGATTTCATCAGCGATGATGCCTATTTGCCCACCCTACAAAATCTATCATCTTAAATAAAAATGCTGTATGAATAACTTGATGAAATACGCTGTATGAATAACTTTATGAAATACAAGGAATACCTTGGCTCGGTCAATTATAATGATGAGGATGAGATTTTCTACGGGAAAGTAGAGTATATTCGTAGCCTGATCAGTTATGAAGGTCAGGATGTTAAATCTCTTCGGGCCAGTTTTTACGAAGCAGTGGATGATTACCTAGAGCTTTTTGACACTCACCGTCCTATAAGAACGGGGATTCTTACTTCAACGAGCCGACTTGCTCAACCAGACCGGAATCAGGAAGAGTAGAGGCCGATTCTCCATAAGCGTTTTGGGAGACCCGAACGCGCCCCGCGTGGCCTACGGCCTCCGCTGCGCGAACGGATCTAAGATCCA
>NZ_JAAHHM010000137.1:0-16072 GCF_010692445.1 Moorena sp. SIO3E8
ATTTTGCGACCGCAGTCTTGGGAAATCCCTGTTAGTTTAATAATGGCTCTCACCACTCCTCTCCCAATCCTTGCCTAAATCCTAGTCTCTATCACTGTTTCGACTACTTTTGCCTAATGGATAGCTTTTTTAAGGGGGGCTGGGGGGGATCATAATCTTGCGGAAAACTTTGAAGACACGCCCTAGGGGGGCAAAATTCAGTATCAAAAAACTTGGGAGATATCCTCTCAATTCTTAATTCACCATTCTGTCCTCCTTCAAACACAATCGATCCAATAACTCCCTCGGAATAGTTTCAAAATCTTCCAACAAAAAATCCATAATCGCCAGATGGCGCAAGTGACCAGCAGTGGGAGGGTAACAGCGACGACTAGTGTTAAACCAGCCATTAACCGTGTGAGCGGAACAAGAGCAGATCAAAGCTATATCGTTCTGCGTTAAGTCCCACTTTTGGTAAAACCGCTGGGGTGTCATGCCCAATTGGTAGTAACTATACAGTCGGATTAGTATTTGCTCTCGTTCCGTGATCGGATAGGGACACAAATTTTCCTGCTTCGGTCCCCTCTGTTGTCCAAGCTGCTCAAGACGCTCCATTGCTTCGTGATAATCGATGGGATGATGAATAAATCGTTTTTTTGCCATTATGATAGAGTTACCTAAACTGTGGTTTGGGAGAGAGCCGCGCTTGTTGGTTGGTGTTCGCAAAGCGCGGCTCTTTTAGCCATGACTATATTATAAATAGTTGCTAGGTTTGTTGTCAAGTGGAAAATCTAAAAAATCGAGATCAATTTTAGATATTGTAATAATTAGTCACAATTAAAGTATTAGATTTGTAACAATTTTAGCTAATAGCAACATAAGGATAGTTTAAGACATAGTATTTTGGTTTAAAGGGAGCAGGGAGCAGGAAAAAATATGTCTTATAAGTAGTCGGACAAAAGTTTTGGGTGCTGTATAAAGTTTTGTAAATATCGACCAAACCTTTTGGTGTAAAGGTTACAATGATTTTACAGTTTTTGAGACAGTACCGTTTATTTATGTCCGACTACTTATTATGTCCGGTTGAATACTTATACTTTGGGGAAAACAAGGTAGAGGGCAGAAGGCAGAAGTGAATTCAACCTTCAACAACCTTGGCCAAAAGGCCACGCTACGCGAACAACCTTCAACAACCTTAAAACCAAAGGTCAATCCCGTAGCGTCTCCAGGGCGAGAATCGCATTCCATCCCAAACCTCACCAGCTGTCCTCCCATGGAGATAAATCATTCGCTGAACAGCTCAAAGCTGTATTATTGTACTTGAAACAATAACTTAACAAACCAAAAATGATTAAACTAAAGGATTTAGAAGTACTAGAAATATTAAATAACAATGATGATGTAAAAGGAAGTGCACGATTTAACACAACTAATTACTTAGCCTTTGATTTACCGGAAGAAGGAAAAATTAAGAATACTTGTAAACCAATCATTCGATACAACTTTGAGGTTGTTTTCATAGACGGTACACCGCAGTTTATACCAAAACCGAGGTGTATCCCATCGGTGACAAGTTGGTGACAAGCTAAAAAAAAACGCCGCCGTAAGCCCTACGCAAGCATGAGCTACTACCAACAGTCGGCAGTAGTTGTGCATGTTCACATAGCGTCTCCAGGGGGAGAATCACGTTTGTAACCCGCTTACTGCACAACCATCTACCATATACAGAATTACCCAACTAGTGCAGTCCTACCGGTTACAACTTAACCCGATGGCTGCGATCGCCTTTGGCGCAGCTTCGCTTCATCGCGTAGCGTGACCAAAGGCGATCGCACTTTTCCTGGACTTACCTACTCCTATACCAAGGTAGGGCGACCGTCTACCCCTTGCTCTTTCCTGTTTGAACACTTCTCAAGGTATAGGTTACAGCAGTTCACTCAATCAACTAAATATAATTGATTTTTGTTTGACCAACCCATAATTTGAGGATGCAACGAGCCTTCCCTAGCACTTTGAGAAAGCGCTAGGGAACGGGCACCAAGACAGCAACATTTTTTAGTAAGGAGTCGCGCAGAGATAATTTTCTTGTGAAAACAGAAAACAATGAGCTGGAATCAATGAAATCGGGTTGTTCGCACTATCAAAAATAGTGTACAAAACTACTTCGCCCTAAAGCTGTACTAAGACTCCGAAAATTTTCAGCTTGAATTCTAGACCTTCTTCATCAAACTACTTCGTAAGTCAACTTGTATATAGATCCGCTCCCCGACAAAGTTGTTATTGACAGTCCTGTTGGTTGGCTGATCCTCAAATCACCCATGAAGTCATCCGTTCCTGGATCGCGATCGAAAAGTTGGATATTTGCCGAGCCGCCGAAAGGTATGATTTCGTTAATAGAGCGACTTTGTCCTGTCTTCATTTTCTTGACTCCCCACCATTTTACGTTATTAACAAGAAGATAGGCCTCGTCTCGCCCCCTCCTGTCTGCACCAGCTTTGACAGCTTGAATCGAATGCAATATAAGCGTCAAGCCTCCCTCTATGACAGCCGCTTCCTCGGAAGTTAACTCAGAGAACAGTTGCTCTTCATCAACAAGAGAAAGGTCAGAGTTAGAAGTTGTTTTTTCTTTATTTAGCATGCTTTTTCTTCTTGAGTGAAATTTAATTAAGTTTCCTGGAAACCAGTTTTTGGTCCAGGTACAGGGGTAAGCAAAGAGGCCGTAATTAATCCCAATTCATACAGAACCCAACGACTGGTTTTGCCATCAAGAGGGATTACACTTTTTTTGATTGCCCCCACTGTCTTAATCACTCCAAAAATCCAATTTTTCTACAGACAAAAATAAAGTTTTGTAACTTTTATAATAAAGTTTTGTAACAAATCTGTTCAAACTGGGAAATTCCCCTGAGCTTGGTTTTGAATCCCTAGAACTTCCGTTGTAGTTGTTGAATGACTATCGGGCTAGATAATTTATTCCATGCGAATCAAAACTGCAATCAGAACCAATGATGAGCCAAAAAAAGACACCCTACTATCACCTTCCCATGACCTAACCCACGGCATACTCACGTCTGACTTCACAATGAAAGCGTTCGCGTAGCGTGACCAAAGGTCAATCGCGTAGTGTCCCCTGCGGAAAATCGTGTTTGTAACCCGCTTACTGCACAACCATCTCCACACGAATTAGTTTATCAACTAGTCATTTGAACCAAACAAAATGTTTAGTATTACCACCATCGCAATCAGGCTCTGAACCCATTCCTACGATATCATCAGGAGTTTTACCCGGTGGTAGTGAATATCCGTAAAGTGGACGGAATCGGTCAAGATTCGATGATGAACCAGCGCTCACTGTTCTGTCATCAAACCAAACGAAATGCTTAGTATTACCACCATCGCAATCAGGCTCTGAACCCATTCCTACGATATCATCAGGAGTTTTTCCCGGTGGTAGTGTATATCTGTAAAGTGGACGGAATTGGTCAAGATCCCATGATGAACCAGCACTGACTCCCCAATAATCAGCTGCAGCAGCCGGTGATATAGTTGTAAAGAATATCGTCAATAAAACTAACAAGAATTTAAAAATTTTCACGTTTAACCTTTACAAAGACAACTCTTAGCTACAACAGCCAAACTTTTATAAAGTTACACTTAAAACCAGGGTAAGCACAAGAAAAATGAATTCATAATCTAAGAGGCTCCTAGTAAGAACAAGCCGCACCCTCTTAAAACCCCAACTTCTGCACCGCCCTACGCTTAACCTCCTCACCCCGCCTATCATACTTAGCGGTAGTCACAGGAGACGCATGGCCAGCTAACTTTTGGACGGTCACGATGTCAATCCCAGCATCAAGCAAATCAGAGCAAAAGGTCCTGGGAAAATCATGGGGAGAAAAGGATTCCACCCCAGCTTCTTTAGCCCGCTTCTGCAAAATCAACAACACGGCCTGGGGGGTCATCTTTCTGTTCTGTATCTGCCCCCCTTTGCCCATTGGAACAGCGCTCCTGGTTGATGACCTCTTGTGGTCAACCAATCATTCACAAACGCGATTCGGCAAAGCCGTTCGCGAAGCTTCCGCTAAAAGCGATTGGCCGTAGGCCACGCTACGCGATGAAGCAAAGCTTCCGCTAAAAGCGATCGCGTTCACTGCTGTTCTAGCTGTAACGTCAAACGTGAGATTGAGAAGCCTACATTATAATCTTTGACTTGATATGGGAGTAGTCACGTGATTTGACATCTCCCCCGGTTGAAACACGGGGGATTCTATAAGGTTGTTACGCGGCAGGTTGAAACCGTGCCGCTCCACATCTTGTTCGATATGATTTAGACAGAGATTTGAACAGATCATATCGATGTGGGAGTGTCAAGCTCCCTCTACCCACCTTGGTAAGGTCGAGACCTAACTGTGTGGCTACTTTCCTGGCTATATTTGCGGCACCATTGCAATCCGCATTTACCAGGTGTCCAAAAGAAGTTTTGTACATTCCACGCTTTACCCGTTTTCCCGACGGTGTCCATCCTTTGGGTTTCTCACCATGTTTTGGGAGGCTGTCGTCGTCAAGGTAAGACGCTTTACTAGTGTACGCTTCCTCGGTGATTGTTAACTTTATTCCATATTCAAAGGCAAGCTGTTTTAGTCTTTCAATTAACCTTTTTGTGGGGATAACTACGAAGTTTTGATTGCCCCGCTTACCCATATTTAATGAATTTTTCTGACCTTCATTCCACCCAATTATTAAGTTGCCAATCCGATCCTGAAGACACCGATTAACAATAAATCGAGCAGCCTTGTTAATGGCATCCCGAATTTGGTTGTTGCGCTTCCGTTGAACTCGATCTAAGTTCGCATCCCAATAAAAATCGGGCTTCCCGGCTTTGTACTTAGTAACTAGCCTGGCATAACCCTGGTTCAAAGACTTAAGCTTTCGACCATCAATAATCAGGCTTTTCCCATGGGTTGAAACACCAGTCAGCCAGTTATCACCGCCGTGATCAAAACTCCATGCCTGGGAATAGTCTAGGTTTGGATTATTTTCTATCGGCTGCTTCCCATCCGAGATCACCCAATCGATCCAGAGTTGTCCTAGGTACGGACGGATAGTCACTTCTTTAACCCAATCTGGATCTATAAAGTCTGGTGGCTCTAAGGCAATTTCAGTAAGTAACTCTGCTTTAGACTCTTTGCTAATCGGAGGGTAAAACAATCCATTTTTATACTTAAGCGGCTGACGAGGAAAAGTGACAGGTGCTAGCCCACCTTTCTTGCGGTACCTGAGTAATTTAGGTTGATCAACTTGACCTTTATAATAGAGACCGACCAACTGGTTGTAACTAGCAATTGATTCGGCTACAGTTTTGAGACTTTGCTGAGCTGATTGAGCCGCCATTGCCTTGTAGTGAGGATTGCTTTTCAGCTCCTTACATAACTCGGCGTACTTAAGTGCGCACTTATAGGTCTTCCAGCCGTATCTTAACTCATCACCGCGCCAATAAGTAGTGAAAGCCTCGGGTTGCTGCTCTAGCCAACTATAATGCTTCTGCTTGGAGTAATAAACAGCACAATTCCATAAACTGTTAGCTTGTTCGCATTGAAACAACCAAAAAGCCTTTTCTTCCTCTGAAAATTTTGCTCTTACTGAAATTGTTTTGTACATTTGCTATCACCTCCTTGCTTATATTATAACTTATTTGAATGGATACGGCGGGTTAAAACCCGTCGCGTCGCGTTTCCACCCCTCCTTAAAAAGAAGGGGCTATCACGCTCCCGGATATTTTGGTATCCGAGAGTGGCAAAAGAGGGCTAAAAACACTACTTTTGCCAACCTTACGATTCATATGTTAGGCCAGATCAAAACGATCAGCATTCATCACCTTCGTCCAGGCTGCTACGAAGTCTTGCACCAACTTTTCTTGGCTGTCATCTTGCGCATAGACTTCAGCATAGGCACGAAGGATTGAGTTAGAGCCGAAAACAAGATCGACCCGTGTCGCTGTCCACTTAACCTGATTAGTCTGGCGATCGCAGATTTCATACAGATTCTGACCTACAGGTTTCCACAGGTAGTTCATATCCGTCAGGTTCACAAAGAAGTCGTTAGTCAAAGTACCTTCACGATCCGTGAATACGCCATGCTTTGTGCCGCCATAATTGGTCCCTAACACACGCATCCCACCGACTAACACAGTCATCTCTGGAGCCGTCAGTCCCATCAACTGCGTGCGATCAAGCATAAGCTCTTCCGCACTGACGGCATAGTCTTTCTTCAACCAATTGCGGTAGCCATCATGAATGGGTTCTAGCACGTCAAATGACTCTGCGTCGGTCATCTCATCCGTTGCATCGCCCCGCCCCGGAGAAAAGGGGACGGTAATTTCGAAGCCAGCAGCTTTAGCAGCTTGCTCGATACCTACGTTACCGGCCAAGACGATGACATCCGCTATGCTTGCCTTGGTCTCTGCTGCAATGCTGTCTAGAACAGTTAATACTTTTGCCAAACGAGCTGGCTCATTGCCTTCCCAATCCTTCTGCGGAGTCAGACGAATTCGCGCCCCGTTTGCGCCACCGCGCTTGTCCGATCCGCGAAATGTACGAGCGCTGTCCCAAGCGGTACAAACCATTTCACTAACGCTCAGACCGCTTACTGCAATGCGTTCCTTTACGGCTTGAATATCGTAATCAGTATTCCCGGCTGGAATAGGATCTTGCCAGATCAGATCCTCTTCTGGAACATCGGGGCCAATATAGCGAGTCTTTGGCCCCATATCTCGGTGGGTCAGTTTGAACCATGCCCGTCTGAAGACATTACTGAAATATTCAGGATCGTTGTAGAACCGCTCGGAAATCTTTCGATACTTTGGGTCCATCTTCATGGCCATATCGGCGTCGGTCATTACAAGGTTGCCGCGAATCGTCGGATCTACAACATTGACGGGTTTGTCTTCTTCCTTCGGGTCAATCGGTTCCCATTGCCACGCACCTGCTGGACTCTTCTTTAGTTCCCAGTCATAGTTGAGCAGCATATGAAAATACCCATTATCCCACAGGGTCGGCTGAGGCGTCCAGGCCCCTTCTATACCACTGGTAACGGTGTTGTGACCAATACCCTGACCAGTATTGTTCACCCACCCCAAGCCCTGGTCTTGGATATCTGCCCCTTCGGGTTCCATGCCCAGCAACCCGGGATCACCGTTACCGTGACATTTGCCCACCGTATGCCCCCCAGCTGTAAGAGCTACGGTTTCTTCGTCGTTCATCGCCATACGGGCAAAGGTAACGCGCACGTCATTGGCGGTTTTGATAGGGTCGGGATTGCCATCTACACCCTCGGGATTAACATAAATCAACCCCATTGTTACCGCAGCCAGTGGATTTTCTAGCTTTCGCTCATCAGAATAGCGGCTGTGCTGGTTATCGCTGGGGGCAAGCCATTCTTTTTCTGGCCCCCAGTAAATATCTTTTTCGGGATGCCAGATATCTTCTCGACCAAAGGCGAAACCAAAGGTTTTTAGTCCCATGGATTCGTAGGCGATCGTGCCAGCATAGGTAATCAAATCGGCCCAACTAAGCTGGCTTCCATACTTCTTCTTTATCGGCCAGAGTAGACGGCGTGCCTTGTCTAGGTTGGCGTTGTCTGGCCAGGAGTTGAGTGGCGCAAAACGTTGATTACCTGTCCCCGCACCGCCACGACCATCCGCAATCCGGTAGGTTCCGGCTGCGTGCCAGGTCATACGGATCATCAGACCACCATAGTGACCCCAATCCGCTGGCCACCAATCTTGGCTGTCGGTCATCAGCGCATGTAGGTCTTGTTTTAGTGCAACCACATCAAGTTTTTTTACCGCCTCCCGATAGTTAAAGTCCACTCCCATCGGATCAGTTTTGCGATCATGCTGACTCAAAATATCGAGATTAAGTGCCTTCGGCCACCACTCCATCTCTGACATACTATATGTTGTTACACTACCGTGTATCACCGGACATTTACCACCAGTGGTTGTCATCTTTCTACCTCCTTGGAGACTCCCATTATACCCGCAGGGTTAACGGTGAGAGGAAAAGGAGGACAGAATCTAGTTTGTATAAGCATAACCATCCTTTCTGTGAATAAATCGACAATATTTGTGACTAATCCCTTGCACTAGTCCTCCCAAAGTTGAGATATTGAAAGACCCTGATTTTCTGGTTGCGACCCGTCCTACATAAGTACCAATATTCTTCCCCTTAGTTACCACGGCGCGGACAATATCTCCTGTCTGAAAGCCTTTGTGAAATTTAATTCTGGAGCAATGACGAATGGGGAACCCATACTTATTAGTCCTACAGAGCTGACGAGTGCCGTGTCCTTTGGCTGTTATTACCAAAGGTAGGGTTACTTCAATAATCAGAGTTTCAACTTTTCCAACATTGGCCGCATCTAACCAATGAGTTTTAGGAAGATTTTGGCGGCACCTGTTGAATTTTGTTAATCCGCCGCTACCCACTTCAACAGGCAATCCTATTGATTTCAGTTCGTAGTATAACGTACAGCGAGTTGAGTTAACAGAAGCCGCATCAGCCAGGGGGCGTAATGATTGACTCAGTATTCGTTTCAAGATACTAGGCTTTTTCGACAAAAAAAGCTCAATATCTTGATTGGATTTAGCCTGGTTACATGGATGACACGCAATAGTTAAATTAGAAACCCGATTGGAACCACCTTTAGATTTAGGCTTGATATGCTCGATTTCTAACTGAGTACCTGTTGCCCCACAATAAGCACACTTGCGATTCCATTTTTCAAGTAAATATTCCCGAAGTTCATAGCCGTAAAGTGTACCCTGTTGGTACTCGATACCAGATAGTTCAGGATTTTGCAGCTTTTGAGTGTCGAACCTAACCAATTCTTGGGATATGCCGGTGATAGGACAGAATCGAATCAACTTTTTAACCCAAGTTAAAATATTTTGAACCCTAGACGTCAAACTAGGCGCTAACCAACCTTTCGGTCTAGTTCTGTTAAGAAACCTGGGCTTGCGGTATCGAGTCTTGCGATTACGTCTACTACGTCTCAATTGTCTACGAGAGGTCAAAGCCTCTTGTATTTGAAACCCTCGATGGGTAAGTTCAGATCCCCAGATTACTCGTTTTCCTTGGACGATAGCTAAACCGCTTATTTTTGCTCCAGGATCTATTTTGAGTTGCTGATCGTGAGTTATTGGCTGTTTTACTTCCTCCGTCAAAATTATGGTAAATGGGTAACGACGATAGACCTTTGCTTTTCCTACCGAAAGTAAAATTCTGGCTCTCGCAGGCTTGCATGGATCTAAGGGTTGTCGGTTTTTGTTGAGTACAAAGACACGCGTAATTGTGTTTTCTCCTATTACTAGGGTTAAGTTAGCTTCGTCAATGTTATTCCTCGGTACTTTCCCAGTCGCACTGGCTTAACTCAAATACACCTGTTTAACGACCGGGTTCTAGAGCTGAAGACTAGCTACGCATCCTCAGGTAGGAACCTTAACACTTAGGAATAACGTAGTTCTTTAGGAACTTAGACTGGTCAATTATGAGCTTTTTCAAGCTCCCGCTATAGTCTGAAAAGACTTAGCGGTGAGTTATTGACGATTATTGACTCTCCTGAAGTGTTTTCATTGAAAACAGAAGTTGCCGTCTTTTGTTTTCAGTGAGCTTAAACTTAATATACATTTTTGTAGAAAACAATTA
Source organism: Moorena sp. SIO3E8 (assembly GCF_010692445.1). NCBI lineage: Bacteria > Bacillati > Cyanobacteriota > Cyanophyceae > Coleofasciculales > Coleofasciculaceae > Moorena > Moorena sp. SIO3E8. The sequence continues at coordinate 9,684 of NZ_JAAHHM010000137.1, forward strand.
CTTACCAAAAGGTGCGTAACCCAGTTATATGGGAACTCCCCAGGCTTATCAGAGACAATTTTGAAGATGATTTAACAATGACCGCTTACTTTTAGACCTTCGTTACAATACTACCTTGGCGCTTCCCCAGTAGCATATTCGTAGGATTTCTTAACGATGGACTTGACTGTCTCCAGCTCTTCGTCGTCGCGTGGTGAAAACACCATTACTAGTCCTACAGGATATAGGCCTCGTGTGACCAAGTAATGATCCTCTCCCCATCGCCAACCCTATCCGCAGGAAACATTATGGCCTTCGCCCCTCCTCCTAAAACCCCAACTTCTGCACCGCCCTCCGTTTCACCTCCTCACCCCGCCGGTCATACTTAGCCGTAGTCACAGGGCTTGCATGGCCAGCTAACTTCTGGACGGTCACGATATCAATCCCAGCATCCAGTAAATCAGAGCAGAAGGTTCTGCGGAAATCATGAGGACTAAAGGACTCGACCCCAGCTTCTTTAGCCCGCTTCTGCAAAATCAACAATACTGCCTGGGGGGTCATCTTTCTGTACTGTATCTGTCCACCTTTGAGTATTGGGCACAACAGCGCCCCTGGTTGGTTACCTCTTGTGTTTAACCAATCATTTACAAACGCGATCGCACCTTCGGGTAAATAAACCGTCCTATCCTTCCCCCCCTTACCCTGGCGCACTTCCAATGCACCACTATCACCATCAAAATCTCGCACTTCCAGCTTCACCACTTCTGCCCGTCGCAATCCTGTACCCCGTAGGATGCCAATTAGGGCTTTATCCCTAGCCCCTTGATTAGTTGTATCGGAAGTACACACCTTAATAAGTGCGGTAATTTCTTCTTGAGTTAATGCTCGACCTCTAGGTAAGGGATGATTCTTAATCCTGGGTAAATCCACCGCCCCCTCATAATTTTCTGCATCCATCAGTTTCAACTTCTTTGCCACAGCCAATACTCCCCTGAGGGCTGCCATCTTCTTCTTGACCGTGGCGGGGGCATTAATTTCTAGTAATGCGGCTTGGACGGCAGCAGTGTGCTGATAGGTGAGGGCTGCCCAGTCAAGGGTATCCGCATCACATTCGTTATTGGTTAGTAGGGATGCGATCGCATCCAAAGCTTGCCTCATTGTTCGCTGCGACCCAGGACTCAAACTACTCAGATAAACCCGTGCCGGATGCCCAGTCAAGGGCAAAGCTGTGGTGAGAGAGAGTGATGTAGTAGTGAGGGTTACACTCATTTTCTTATGAGAAGTGGCCTTCTAAGAAGTAATTATTGCACATATTGAGCCAGTCAATGATCTAAGGGAATCACTATTTTGTATTACACTCTTGACACTTTGTATTATGTAATGTAGTATATATATAACAGAGTAATACAGGACGTAAACCTGCTTGCTCCGAAGCACCTTGAAAACTTCAAAGAATGTGTCCAGGTCGCCTAATGGTAGGGCATTGGTCTGCAAAACCTATTGTGTGAGTTCGATTCTCACCCTGGACTTAAAATATTGCAGTTCCAGGGGGGGTTCAATTCCCGTCGGCACTGCAAATTGGGTTGGTATCCAAGTCAGGTGAAGGAAGCCGTCTGTAAAACGGATGCCTCTGTGCGCCGTAGGTTCAAATCCTACCCAACCCATTCTGGAGAGGTCGCTATTGGCAAAGCAAGCTGTTTGCTAAACAGTTGTAGATGTAAGTCTACTGGGGGTTCGACTGCTCCATAAAACCTGTACAAAGCGTCACTTCGCGATACTTTGTGTGTTTATTTCCTGCTTCAACGGGGGCATAGGAGCGGTTAACCCTCCACAGGCTTACGAGTCGAGCCGTACTCGTTATAGCGTTCTAGGTTCACTGAGGCATGTCCTACCCGGTCGATTTTGTTACCGCAACAATCACAGCTATAAACCCTCTGCGATAAAGGCATTGGCTGTTGATTTCCACAGTTAGAACATAATTGACTAGAGGGGAAGAACCGATCAGCCACTACTAACAAAGTTCCGTAGCGTTCACATTTATAGGTCAATTGCCGTCTGGCTTCATGCAGTCCTAAATCACCGATTGCTTTAGCTAATTTGTGATTCGCCATCATCCCTGAAACATTCAAATCTTCAATCACAACTTCGCCGTGGTTTTTAGCGATATAAGTTGTCATTTTATATAGGTGCGCTTTCCGTTGGCGAATTAAATTCGCCACGGGTCGCACCTGAAGATAGTCTTTTCGGAGATTAGCCACTCGATGGTGGAGTTTTTGTACTTCAAGCTGGGTTTTTAAGTAATTCTGAGAGCCTCTTTCTTTTTTAGATAATTTCCGTTGAACTCTAGATAATTTCCGTTGAGCGTTGCGGTAAGGCTTAAGTCCTTCAAACTCAACACCAGAGCTTAATACAGCTAGGGTTTTTATTCCAAAATCCACACCAACTCTTTCTCGTTCTTTAAGTGTTGGTTCAAAGATCTTTTCAATGGAGAAGCTAATATACCACTCCCCGGCTTTTTTGTAGATTGTGACTTTTTTAGTTAGACAATCTGGTAGGGGTTCAAACGTTCTAACCTGCTTCAGGAAGGGTAAGTTATGAATTAGTCCACCTAATCGAATCGGTCTCCCTGAATTATCGATAGTAAAGCGATCATTTTTACCCTTGCATTTGAATCTAGGGTACTTACCCCATCCTTTGAAAAACCTTTTGAATGCTTCCCCTAAATTGATGAACGCATATTGGTAAACTTTTGAGGATAATTCCCTCATCCAGGGATACTCAGGTTTGACATGGTTGGTAAATAACCGCTTTAGGGTTTTAATGTTAGGCTTTAACCCTTCATTGTAGGCATCTTTCCACATCCCTAAACCCCAGTTGTACACCCACCGACTAAAACCAGCGTGTTTGGCCATCAATGTTTTTTGACGGTTGTTAAGCTTCAGTTTTGTCGTGTAAGAGTGATTGGGAGCCATAGCGTGTTAGCCTATTCTTACCTAGTATTATACCCACAAAACCCCTCAATGAGCAAGGGCGAATACTGGTTAAAAGTAAGGCTTTCACAACATGAACACGGTCAGCTACAAAGCTCGAACGCAAACGTCAATGGTTGGTCTATGTCTCAGGCGGCGAATATATCCGCAAGCTACCGAAAACAGACGCAAAGTAACGCTAACTATTTACTAAGTCCCAACTCCTGTTCTACGGAAATAAGCTGAAATCCTTCTGTATAAGGATCTGTCTAAATCGAAAACCTTGCAATCCATCCACGTTGCACAAATCGCGGCAACTCAGACGCTACATCAATAGCTAATTCATCAGCAGCCAGGTCTTGACAAACTGCTTCAAATCGATTTTCCCCTTGAAAAGCCTTCAGCAGTTGCCATTCTGCTTTTGTTGGCAGCTCAATGCGCATATCATAACCATTGCGCCAGAGGAATAGTTGTATCCCCCCTTCATCCAAATTCACTTGCTGATCACCTTGGTATTCAGGCTGATTAACCTCCCAAATGCGATGGATAGGGTAAGCCGACTCAATCAGAACACTATTTTTAGGTAAATGGAAAATCAGTTCTCCCCATTTTTCTTGGGGAACTGTACTCAATGCCTGGACATCTAACCTGGTAGCCTCTTCACCATTAAACACCCGATGCCAGTGCCACTCTAACAGCGCCACATCTGGTAAATAGGGTAACTGTTTTGCTGGCTCAAAATTGGCCAGAAAATCAGCAAAGTGCTCGCCATAATCCCCTAAATCCATAGATAGAGAAGGAAAGCGGCGGATATATCTTACTGCTGTTGCATCAAAAAATTTCTCTCCCACCAAACAACAGCAGACTGGATAAATTGACATTAACGTTTGGCTCAGGTTGCCTAAGACACTGCCACGATAAATGGCTAACCCTTCAGCAGGGGTCAATTGTTTAGCTGCTTTGATGTGTTGAGCAATGGTTTGTGTACTGGCAGGATTATTTTCAAAAACAGCCTCGTAAAATAGCTGTTGTAGTGTCCTTAATTCCATGATTATATCGGTTTTTAAGGTTATAGCAAAGGGAATCGGGAATCGGGAATCGGGAATCGGGAATCGGGAATCGGGAATCGGGAATCGGGAATCGGGAATCGGGAATCGGGAACAGTAGTAAAGAGATGCGATTATTTTGTGGTTTAATCAGAAATCAACATTTGGTTTTATGATCTATTGAAAAAGGCTATATATAGGTATCCTAAATAAATTGTGATAATTTTTTATCCGAAGTTCCCAACTCCCTCGGTGCGCTTACAGTCGTCGAATTAAATTCGCCACGGGTCGCACCGCTCCCGACTCCCGACTCCCGACTTCCGACTCCCGACTCCCGACTCCCGACTCCCGACTCCCGACTCCCGACTCCCGACTCCCGACTGCCTGTTCCCTGTTCCCTGTTCCCTATTCCCTTTGTTATACTTACCTGATCTAAATACTCCTGAGCTTTACTCGCTTGGGTGATTAATACCTCAAAAGCTGGGATATCAGTATCCCATTCAATCAGAGTAGGTACCGGACCAAAGCGCTCTAATGTTGCTTGATACAATTCCCACACTGGAGGATGAACAGGATAACCGTGGGTATCAAATAGATAATCTTCCCGTTCTTCATACCCTGCTAAATGAATTTGTTTGACCCTGGTTGCTGGTATTGTATTCAAATAATCAAGGGGGTCAAATCCCTGATTAGTAGCAGTGACATAAAGATTGTTGACATCTAGCAGCAAGTAACAATCTGCTTTTTCTAACAATTGTTGGATAAATACCCATTCTGGCATGGTTGAATCTGTGAAACTCACGTAAGCCGATGGGTTTTCAATCAAAATCCGACAACCTAGAAATTCCTGAGCTTGCAATATCCGTTGGGCTACATGTTCCATCACTGCTTCGGTATAAGGAAGAGGAATTAAATCGTTAAGATAGTGACCATTAACGGAAATCCAGGATAGGTGATCGGAAATGTATGCTGGTTCAATCTGCTGGGCTAACTCTTTTAAGTTTGTCAAATACTCTAAATCTAAAGGGTCTGTTGACCCCAAAGACATACCGACGCCATGTAATGTAACGGGATAGTTTTGGCGGACTTTTTCTAAAAAGTGGAGTGGTAAACCCTGAGACGTTAAATAATTATCTAATAATACTTCAAACCAAGGTATAGTATGTTTATGAGTAAGGATATCTTGATAATGGGCGGAGCGTAAACCGATTCCAGCACCGTTAATTGAAGCTGAAGGAAGGTGAGTTGTCATAGCATTGTTTTCATGACATTGTTTTCATGACATTATTGTTAGGATTTATCCATGGTAGTGGTAAGGTATCAGCACGAAGCATTTCAGCTGAATCTAATTCCCCCCTTTCTTAAGGGGGGTTAGGGGGGATCTGTATACATAACCCTACTCAGCTGAATCTAATTCCCCCCTTTCTTAAGGGGGGTTAGGGGGGATCTGTGTACATAACCCTACTCAGCTGAATCTAATTCCCCCCTTTCTTAAGGGGGGTTAGGGGGGATCGGTATACATAACGCTACTCAGCTGAATCTAATTCCCCCCTTTCTTAAGGGGGGTTAGGGGGGATCTGTGTACATAACCCTACTCAGCCATGATTCATAAGCTGATAGCTGAGTGCCCAGCCTGCTGATAGCTTCGTTTAATTGGCTTGCGCACTCTCGGTTGGCTTTTCAGTTTCCTGGCTGGAGGTTGGTTCTCCTACAATCGTTGCACCAACAATCTTTTTGCAAGTGCCTTCAGGAACGTAGATCCACTCTTCGGGATCGCTATCTACCTTAGCCATCCCGCCGCAATCATGCTTGCTGGTGCCACAATCGTTCTGACCCGCCTTAACGATACCAGCACATTTTTCCATTCCTTCCTTACCGGCCAAGGCGTTTTCAGATGCTACACCTAAACCTAGAGCCAAGACACTAGTCAAGGCAGCGCTTACCATTACAGTTTTTTTCATATCTTTCATGACATAACTCTCCCGAATATCAGAACTGACTCGTAAGTCCGTAGACAGAATTAACCTAAAACAGTGTTGGTTTAATTCCAATCTATGTAATTATTATTTAAAGTATTTAACCTATCTTAACATCGTCTTTGAAAAGGATGAGATAAGCCTGAGAAAGTTATTAAAATAGGATAGAACATTTGAAAACCTTTGGAAACAAAGGACTTAAGCTATCAGCTATCAGCTTTTTGTTGTAAATCTATCACTCCCGCAAGTGTGGGAAGTGTGGGGAGATGGGGAGATGGGGAGATGGGGAGATCTTTCAAGGGTATGTTTTTAAGATTCATCCAGGGGCAGGAGAAAAATCGGGAATAAATCTACCTGTAGGTAAAGGCATGCCCTTAATCGCAGATGCCAAAATTCTTAAAAATCCTCGTCTGAAACAA